>CAYOHT010000024.1:3570-5479 GCA_964403815.1 uncultured Cocleimonas sp. | reverse complement strand
TTTTACATGATCAATTTGTGTTTTTTAAATACTTAATAGAAGTAAAACAATCAACTACACTCCCGGAAAACCACCGCCACCGCCCATCCCAGGTGGCATTTTCCCTTGCATACCGCGCATCATTTTCTTTAAGCCGCCGCCTTTGAATTTCTTCATCATTTTACTCATTTGCTTATGCTGTTTGAGCAATCGATTAACATCTTGAATCTGCAAACCAGAACCCGCAGCAATACGTTTTTTACGAGAACCTTTAATCACCGCAGGAAAGCGTCGCTCTTGCACCGTCATCGAATTAATAATCGCCACCATGCGGCTCACTTCTTTATCGCCCGCGCCATCTTGAACCGCTTGGCTCACCTTGCCCATGCCCGGCATTTTATCCATCAAACCGCCCATGCCACCCATCTTTTCCATTTGTAGCATTTGCGCGCGCAAATCTTCTAAATCAAAGCCTCTGCCTTTATTTAATTTCTTCGCTAATCTTTGCGCATCTTTATGATCAACATTGCGCTGTGCATCTTCCACCAATGAAAGCACATCGCCCATACCCAAAATACGTGAAGCCATACGATCAGGATGAAATGGCTCAAGCGCATCAATCTTCTCGCCCATACCGATAAACTTAATCGGCTTACCCGTAATTTGGCGCACCGACAGCGCCGCACCACCGCGTGCATCACCGTCTGCTTTTGTTAGCACAACACCGGTTAATGGCAGCGCTTCGCCAAAAGCTTTTGCAGTATTCGCCGCATCTTGACCTGTCATTGCATCAACAACAAAGAGTGTTTCTACAGGGTTAACCGCCGCATGAATCGCTTGAATCTCACCCATCATCTCTTCATCAATATGCAAACGACCTGCAGTATCAACTAGCAATACATCAATGTGGTTTTTCTTCGCAAAGTCCAAAGCATTCGTCGCAATATCGACTGGCGACTGCCCTACTTCGCTCGGGATAAACGTAGCTTTAACTTGGTCAGCAAGTGTTTCTAACTGTTTGATTGCCGCTGGACGATAAACGTCACAACTCACCATTGCGACTTTCTTCTTTTCGCGGTCTTGCAACAACAACGCTAATTTACCTGCAGTTGTTGTTTTACCCGCACCTTGCAAACCTGCCATTAAAACGACCGCAGGAGGCTGGGCTTTAAGATCAAGCGACTCGTTCGCCTGCCCCATAATCTCGACAAGCTCATCATTTACGATTTTCACTAAGACTTGACCAGGCGATAAGCTGTTTAATACTTCTTTACCCACCGCACGTTCTTTTACACGATCAATAAAAGTGCGCACTACGGGCAAGGCTACATCGGCTTCCAATAAAGCCATACGCACTTCACGCATTGCATCTTTAATATTATCGTCAGTTAATCGCGCTTGTCCGCGTAACTTTTTTATCGTTCCTGAAAGGCGATCACTTAAACTTTCAAACATTCTTTTATCTCATCTATTATTTTTGCAAGTAGTATGCAAGGTCTAGCTGTTTAGTATAACATTAACATCAAATACTCAATCAACTTTTAATGACCAATTGCACATGAACGCCACTTTTTTAAGTTTGCCCGCTATTCTTTTTTATTTATTGACTTGGATTTTAATTATCCGATGCGTTTACGCGAGCATTAAAAACCCAGAACTTAAAAAGAAATTTGGCAAACTCCATACGCTAACGTGGTTGCTCGCGCTCATTTTTCATATAGCAGGGTTACATTATCCACTCTTTATTGGAGAGCCACTAACGCTGAATTTTATTTCGCTTGTCTCTTATGTCACGTGGTTTCTCAGTTTGATTTTATTTATCACCACGTTAAACCGTAAAATTGAATCTTTAGCAATTCCCATTTTACCGCTTACCATGCTCAGCATCTTTTTTGTAATGACATTAGGAACAGATACGCAAAACACTATT
>CAYOHT010000024.1:0-3470 GCA_964403815.1 uncultured Cocleimonas sp. | reverse complement strand
ACTGCCGTACGCTGGACGCTAGGCGGGTTTATCGTATTGATGCTGGCTTTTTTTGGAACCAAGTTTGTACAAGAGTTTGTATTAGACACACCTACAAACATGACCAAGCACACCCCCCCACTTTTACATGATAGCTCGTTAGGTTTTTTAACGACTGCTAGAATTTATGCAAAGCTACATGATGTGGATAAACATACGTGAACATCAGCGAAGCCCCAATAGGCTTATTATTTTTTATATTGTTCATCCTCTTTATGCTTTCTGCCTTTTTCTCAGGTACAGAAACCGCTTTGATGGCGCTAAACCGCTACAAACTCAAACACACAGCAAAAACCAATAAAGGTGCCGCCTTAGCCATAAAACTCCTAGAAAAACCTGACCGCCTGATCGGCTTGATTCTAATTGGCAACAATCTTGTCAATATTATCATTACCCAGCTAGCCACTTTTATCGGCTTTCGTTTAGGCGGTAGCGCAGGTGTCGCCATTGCAACAGGCGTACTAACGCTAATGCTCTTGGTCTTTGCGGAAGTTACTCCCAAAACCATTGCAGCATTAAAATCAGAGCAAATTGCCTTCCCTGCTTCCTACATTTATACGCCGCTATTAAAAGTAGCTTACCCGTTGGTTTGGTTAATAAACCTGATGGCAAATTCTGTAGTGCGGATGGTTGGCGTTGACCCAACATCAAATGAATTGCAATCACTCAACCACGAGGAACTAAAATCTGTTGTGAGCGAGGCTGGCGGACTCATCCCCGCCAGCCACCAAGATATGCTGCTGCGTGTATTGGATATGGAATCCATCACCGTGGATGACATTATGATTCCGCGCACCGAAGTAAGCGGTATCGACTTGGATGATGAATGGAATGATATTGAAGAGCAAATCCTACGTTGTAATTTCACTCGCTTATTAATCTACAAAAATGGCGTAAATAATATTTTGGGCTTTGTACATTTACGCAAATTACTTCCTTTATTTCACGACGACAAAATGGAACGTCATCACCTTGAAGAAGCACTCGTATCTGCCCACTTCACACCAGAAGGCACACCACTCACGCAACAACTGATTAACTTTCAAGATGCCAAACGCCGTATTGCGTTAGTTGTGGATGAATACGGCGACGTGCAAGGCTTAGTCACGCTAGAAGATATTCTCGAAGAAATCGTCGGGCAATTCTCAACCTCACCCGCCAACTTTGATTATGAAGTACGCACCAATAAAGACGGTACAGCTTGGATTGATGGCGCGATGCACGTGCGCGATATAAATCGCCAAATGAATATGAATTTACCTACCGACGGCGCGAAAACGATTAATGGATTGATACTCGAACACCTTGGCTCAATCCCCGCACCAGGAACGACAATGTTGATTGATCAACACCCAATGGAAGTGCGTAAAACTTTGAATAATGCGATTAAGACTTTGATTATCCATCCTAAGTGGAATCCTGATAAATAAATGCAAACTCCCTTTGTAGGTTGGCGCTGAGCTTGCGAAACCCAACAAGCACTGTCATGTTGGGCTTCGTTCCTCAGCGCCAACCTACGCCCTCTGCTAAATGAAGAGAGCTTAACTAACAAACAGACGACCTAATAAATGGCAAAAGCAAAAACCCAACACACCTGCACCAGTTGCGGCGCAATCCACAATAAATGGAACGGTCAATGCGGCGATTGCCAAGCGTGGAATACGCTAGAAGAAAGTATCGTGCAATCCAGTAATGCCACCGCTGTCGCGCAAACCAGCAGTCGTTTCCATAGTTATTCTGGCGATGCGGGCACGGTAAAATCCATTAGTGAAATCGACTTAAAACAAGTCCCGCGCACGTCCACTAAAATATCAGAGCTTGATCGTGTTTTAGGCGGTGGGTTAGTCCAAGGCTCGGTCACGCTTATTGGTGGCGACCCCGGCATCGGCAAATCCACCATCCTCATTCAAGTGCTTGCTAGCCTTGATAATCTCCACTCACTTTATGTAACGGGCGAGGAATCTTTACAGCAAGTTTCCATGCGCGCCAAACGCTTAGAGCTAAATCCTGATCCATTACGATTACTCACCGAAACCTGTGTAGAGCGCATTATTGATCACGCTAAAGTCGAAAAGCCTGATGTGATGGTAATCGACTCAATCCAAACCATTCACACCGAAGAGCTAACCTCAGCCCCAGGATCAGTCAGCCAAGTACGCGAAGCCACTGCAAGGCTAACGCGCTACGCCAAACAAACCAACACCTCGATATTTATCGCGGGGCATGTCACCAAAGAAGGCACGCTCGCAGGGCCACGTGTTTTAGAACACATGGTCGATACGGTTTTATATTTTGAAGGCGACCCCGGTAGCCGTTACCGCATTTTGCGCGCGGTAAAAAACCGCTTTGGCGCAGTCAACGAGCTAGGTGTTTTTGCGATGACAGAAAAAGGCTTGATTGGCGTAAACAATCCATCCGCCATTTTCCTCTCTCGTCACGAAGAGCCAGTCGCAGGCTCTATCATTATGGTCACGCGCGAAGGCACACGCCCGTTATTGGTAGAAGTTCAAGCACTGGTTGACGATAGCCACGGACAACAAGCGAGGCGCGTGGTGCTTGGGCTTGAACAAAACCGCATCGCCATGTTATTAGCCGTATTACATCGCCACGGTGGCGTTTCTATGTTTGATCAAGATGTATTTTTAAACGTAGTGGGCGGCATGAAAATCACTGAAACCGCTGCCGATCTACCGATGGTACTCGCCGCGCTTTCAAGCTTTAAAAACCGCCCACACCCAGCTGATTTAGTCGTGTTTGGTGAAATCGGTTTAGCAGGCGAAATCCGCCCCGTTCCCAATGGCGAAGAACGCCTAAAAGAAGCGTTTAAGCACGGCTTTAAGCGCGCGATAATCCCAAAAGGCAATATGCCACAACAGCCGATTAAGGGCATGAAGATTATGACCGCGCAGAGGTTGGAAGAAGCGCTAGAGTATTTAGACTGATAACTAAGGAGAGGCTAAAAATTACAGTCACAAAAAAAGCGGGCAATGCCCGCTTCTTCGATAAACTTTAATGTACTAAGCAAAATAATAAATGAAATTACTTAGTCCACTTACTAAAGCCATCCATATCGTGTTCAACGCCATCTGCGTAACCCGCTTCATAAGCATCTGTTACACGTTGCTCTTCACGCTCAGGGTTTACAAGGTATCCACCCTGCCAGCCTTGTAGGTACTCAGCATCAACACCGGCTTTTTCCATCTTCACAACTGCATCGTAATATTCTTGGTTCATTGCCTTTTCCTCTTGTGACCGAAATGAGTCGGTAAAATTTCTAATTTAATAAGTGGGGCGAAGTATACTCGTATATTAGTGCTTCTGAATATCCCTATTGGGGTAAAGATGCTTAATTCATATCTTAAAGCACACCCCCCCACTTTTGAATGATAGCTCGTTAGCTTATTAACGATTACTAGAGTTAATGCAGAGCT
>CAYOHT010000023.1:0-15483 GCA_964403815.1 uncultured Cocleimonas sp. | reverse complement strand
AAAACATCATGTAAAACTAGGGGGGTGTGCTTTTTAGTATTAACTACCAGATTTCATGGCTTGAGCTAGGTTCATGCCTTTAAGAATGTTGAGCGCTTCAAATAAAAGGTAATCTTCTTTGGCAAGATTCTTTTTTTCTTTCTTTATACTGTCACCTGCACTGTCGCTATCCGCGATTTCAGGCTTTTCCTTTTTGTCATTCTTTTCACCACTCTCTACGCCATTAGGGTTAGAGATATGCCCGCTTAAGTCAGCCTCTGACAGTGGCGTGATACCATCTTTTTCATCCCCATGCTTTTCTAATTCTAGGTGTTCAACGACAATATCTGGCTCAATGCCTTTCGCTTGGATAGAGCGCCCCAAAGGCGTGAAGTAACGCGCCGTTGTAAGCTTTACAGCCGTTGTTTCATCAAGCGGTAAAATCGTTTGTACCGAGCCTTTACCAAAGGTTTTTGTGCCAATGATTAGCGCACGCTTATGGTCTTGCAATGCGCCTGCAACAATCTCAGATGCTGAGGCAGAGCCTTGGTTGACCAAAACAATTAATGGCGCACCTTCAAGTAAATCATCAGGTGTTGCGTCATAACGCATTAGGGCATCAGACACTCTTCCTTCGGTGTAAACAATATTTCCTTTCGTAAGGAATATATCCGAAATACCCACCGCGCCGCTTAAAACACCGCCAGGGTTATCACGTAAATCCAATACCAAGCCTTTAAGTTTACCTTTGTTTTCTGCTTTCAGGTTTTCAATCGCTTCTTTTGCGCTTGAGGTTGTTTTAGCTTGAAAACTCGAAATACGAAGATAGCCATAGCCCTCATCAAGTATGCGCTGCTTAACACTGTTAGTTACTATTACGGCGCGCTTAATGGTAAATTTTAGACGTTTGCTTTCGCCTTCTCGAACGACTAATAAATCAATCGGATCACCCGCTTTTCCACGCATGATTTTTACCGCATCACTGATTGTCATGCCTTTAACCGACTTATCATTTAAACGAACAATCAAGTCGCCCGACTTAAGCCCTGCCTTCTGAGCGGGTGTATCATCAATGGGTGCTATGACTTTTATAAAGCCATTTTCCATTCCAACTTCAATGCCAAGTCCGCCATACTCTCCTGATGTGCCTTCTCGCAAGTCGGAAAAAGCTTCTTTGTCGAGATAAGCAGAATGTGGGTCAAGCCCTGTTAACATACCGCTGATGGCATCTGTAATGAGCTTTTTATCATCGACTTCTTCAACGTAGTCTTTTTTGATGCGCGCGTATACTTCTGAGAATTTTTTGAGTTGCGCCAGTGGTAATGTCTGATTTCCCGACTTCAATGCAAACGCACTTAAACTGAGCGTTGTTGCTAGCCCAATGAAAATACCAAGTGTTACCCCAGAAATTAATGATTTATTGATACGCATAGTTTTAACCTATTTCTTGATATAGCTTTTGACATAACTTTCTCCACATATTTGTGCAGTTTTAAGTTCTTACAATACCTTTGATATTACAATATATTGACCTAATTGTAATGTGCCTAACGACACCATTTAGCAGGATTTTGATGACTTGAACCCTTACTTATTTCAAAATAAAGCCCTGAGCTTGTCAGCCTGCCAGAATTTCCAACGGCCGCAATCACATCACCTTGCTTAACTATTTGTCCTACTTTTTTATAAACACTACGGTTAAAAGCATACAAACTACGATAGTTTTTATCGTGTCGAAGAATAATCACGTAGCCATAACCGTTAAGCCTGCCACTAAATTCGACCTTACCCCGCGCGACAGCGTGAACTTTTGTGCCCCCTGCCGCAGAAATGATAACCCCATTCCAATTTATCTTACTGTTTCTAGGGCTACCGTAACGATGAGAAAGCTTGCCGCGAACGGGCCAAGATAACTTGCCGCGCAAGGACGAGAAGGGTTTATTGGGCACAAAGTGTGGTTCAACAAGAACGGACTTACTGATTTTTTTGCCCGTTTTTGCCGCTAGTTTTATCTCATTCTTTCTTTTTTGTGCTTTGACTTTAGCCACTTTTTCTTCTTTTTTCTGCTTGTTAGCAAGGCGTTGTAAAACACCTCTTAAGCGAGACTCATCTTTTTTAAGCTTAGATAGCTTACGCTCTTGAGAAGTAACCACTTTTCTCTGCTTTTTTAAAAGTTTGTCTTTTTCTTTTACAACAGATTTTAAAGCAATCTTTTTATCGCCCTGCTTTGCCTGTAAAGCCTCCAAAGTTCTAGTGTCTTTTGCTATTTGTTCTTGGACAACTTGAACTTTATTTAAACTACTTTTAATTTTTTTAATACGTTTTAGACGATGCTTATTCATATACTCAAAATATTTCACCGTACGGCTAATATCTGAAGGATCATCCTGTTTTAGCAATAAACGTAAGTGCGACTGTTTTCCTGATGTATACAAAGCCTGCACTTGCTGAGCAAGAGCTTGTCGTTGCTCATCCGTTTGCTTTTTTAGCTTTTTTTTCCGCGCATTAGACTTATTGAGCTTGCTCGTTAGGCTATTAATTTTTTGTTCTGTTTGGTGTAACTCGCGGGATAAGTCGTTGAGTTTATCCTCGGCTATTACTACATTCTTCTTGAGTTTTTTAGAAACCGCACGAGAGTTTTTCAGCGTTGAACTGACAGAATTAATTTTCTTTTGCAGCTTATTTTGTTTTTGCTGGGTATTTTCAGCAAGCACAGGTGACGCTGCCGATAAAAGCATGAAGAAAAAAATGTAGATCCATTTTTTAAACATAGAAGTAAGTTGTTATTTTTAATAGCCCATAAATATATTAACAGCTAGTCCACCAAAACGCAGGAACTAATTTGGCTAAATCCGCTCTATCTTGCTAAGAAACGAATAACAGTATATTATTGTATTGTTGTTTTATAATATGTTGATTTACGAATATATAAAATTGATGCACACAAAAGCGGGTTAAATAGAATATGAGCGCAAACTTAAAACAAGGTGCTGACGGAAGTTGCACATTAGTCAGTGACCTTTTAGTTAGAGAAGACGATGTTGGAACGGCATCACGTTCACTTAAAGCTATCTCACACCCACTACGTTTAAAGATTCTTTGTATACTTGGCGAGAACGAAGTTAGCGTTCAAGACATTGTAGAATGCGTAGGAACATCACAAAGTAACATTTCACAGCATTTAGCGATTTTACGCGATAAAGGCATCCTCGCATCAAGAAAGGAAGCAAATCGTGTTTTTTACCGCGTTGGCGATGCTCGCACACTTAAACTTATCAGTATGATGCAGGAAGTTTTCTGCTCAGCGCGTTAAAGTTTTATCGATCACCGTCCTTCCATTAATTGCTAGTTAATTGTAAATTCTCAAATAACTGGATCTTTTTCGCTCTAATTATCATATAGAGCTTTACGCAAAGAGCCTCTGCGGTTATCTTAACGGTTTTATTTCATCGAAAGAATCTCATGCAAGAATATATAGACTTCGCCCGTAACAATTTGTTAATCGTTGCAGGATTTATCGGTGTTTTAGCTTTTATTATTAAAACCGAAATTTCTCGTATGTCGCGCACCTACAAACAGGTAGGCGTCAATGAAGCCGTAATGTTATTAAACAAAGATAGCACGATTGTATTAGATGTACGTGAAGATAAAGAAACCCAAGGCGGCATTATAAAAGGTGCTCAACATATTACGCTTGGAAATCTAAGCTCAAAAATATCAACCATTGGTAAGAATAAACAAGATCCCATTCTTGTATATTGTCGTAGTGGCAGCCGCTCAGGGCATGCGTGTCATCAATTAACCAAAGCAGGTTATGAAGATGTTACAAATCTTGCGGGTGGTATCATGGCGTGGGAAGCAGCAAACCTTCCCGTAACGAAGCGATAGAATAATGTCGGCAAGCGTTGTTATCTATACAACACGTTTTTGCCCTTACTGTATTCGCGCACGTCGCTTATTAAAGAAGAAAGGTATAGAATTTGAAGAGGTTCGTGTCGGTAGTGACAATGAACTCTGGGGAAAAATGGAAGAACTCAGCGGGCGTAATACCGTACCGCAAATTTTCATTAATAATCAACCTGTCGGTGGCTATGATGACATTGCCGCACTCAATAAAATAGGCGAATTGGACGTAAAACTGGGGCTATAAAAGTCTCAAAATCATAAACAAATACAAACAAAAGGGAAGTATTATGGCAGATGAAAAAGCCGCAGCATCAGCAGAAGCTCAAGAACAACAGTTTATTATTGAGCGAATTTATGTGAAAGATATTTCTTTCGAAGCACCTAATAGCCCAGAAATTTTCACTCAAGACTGGGAGCCAGATACAACCCTCAACCTTAATACCAATGCAAATGCGTTGGGTGAAGATCACTACGAAGTAGAGCTACAAGTAACCGTTTCGGTTAAAACAAAAGATAAAACAGCATTTTTAGTGGAAGTAACACAAGCAGGTGCTTTTTTAATTAGAGGCTATCCAGAAGAGCAGCTCAATCATTTACTAGCAAGCTTCTGCCCAAGCAACTTATTCCCTTATGCCCGCGAAGTTATTGCTAACTTAGTTTCAAAAGGCAGCTTCCCCGAAATGCACCTTTCACCTATCAACTTTGATGCACTTTACGCACAACGTTTGGAAGAAAACGAGAAGGCATCAGTGGCTAGCTCTGATAAAAAGGATGACTCTGGCAAATAAAGCATGACAACACGTCCAAGCAAAATAGCGGTTTACGGTGCAGGCTCTTGGGGCACAGCACTAGCTTTGCAATTAGCGCGCAATGGCTTGGATGTATTACTCTGGGATTTTAACCCCGAGCATGTAGCGCTTTATGAATCATCACGAGAGAACACCCATTATCTTCCTGGAATTCCATTTTCTGATAATTTACATTGCACCGATTCATTAGAAGCCATGATGCAACACAGCGATGATCAACTCATCGTTATTCCCAGTCACGGCTTTCGTGATTTACTCAAAAATCTCAAACCACTATTAAAGCCAGAACATACCATTTTTTGGGCAACTAAAGGCTTAGAGATTGGCACAGGTAAATTACTCCATGAAGTTTTGATTGAAGAACTAGGCGATGATGTTCCCTATGGTTTAGTTTCAGGCCCCACCTTTGCCAGTGAAGTTGCCAAAGGTCTGCCCTCCGCTATGACTGCGGCCGCTTCAACACCAGAACTTGCAGCACGTATTGCCAGTGCTTTTCAAGGCGGCAACTACCGTGTTTATACCAGCGACGATGTATTAGGCGTAGAGCTAGGCGGTGCGGTCAAAAATGTATTGGCAATCGCGGCAGGTATCTCAGACGGCTTAGGCTTTGGCGCAAACGCCCGCGCCGCCATCATCACCCGCGGACTAGCAGAGATTATGCGCCTAGCAAAAAGTATGGGCGCAAAAGAAGATACCATTATGGGTTTGTCTGGTGTGGGAGATTTAGTACTAACCTGTACCGACAACCAATCCCGAAATAGACGATTAGGCTTAGCGCTAGGCGAAGGCAAAGATATTGACTCAGCTATCGAAGAAATTGGTCAAGCAGTTGAAGGCGCAAAGTCTTCACATTGTATCGGCATGTTGGCAAAACGTGCTAGTGTAGAAATGCCAATTTGTGAAGCCGTGCATAAAGTGATTTATAAAGGTTTGAAGCCAGAGCAGGCGGTTAAAGAGTTATTGGCTAGGCAGTTGAAGGCTGAATTTTAGGCTTTTAATAGATAAATGTAAGCACACCCCCCCACTTTTATATGATGTTTTAGAATATACCATTTCTGTAAGAACCGTAAGTTGGGCTACCGTTTTATTGTTTAAAACGGATAACTCATTTATTAGGTGCTACCGACAAGCTCTTGTGAGCCTTAAAAAACAATTACTCTACAATCCTTACATTTCCAATATCATGCACCTTGCCTTTCAAATCAGGCACAGCAACATGAATGGTTTGCATATCAGAATAATCAAACAACTCTAGTTTATACTTGCCCGCTGGGATTGACATAATACGGAATCGTCCAATTTTATTTGAGAAGAAGGCAATCGTCTTTCCCTCTCCATTAACAGGAACCCACTGCCCGCCTTTATAGCCTAGTGGTTTATTTTCTTCATTCACCAAAATGCCGTTTAAGATAGTGGCTGGTTCACCGCCTGCTTTAATTTTATAGCCTTGATGGTAACGGGGGAAAACTTCAAACTCTGTCTTTTCAATGTCATAGCCATCGGGCAATGTGCTTTCATCAATATTAATGTTTTGAAAGCGGTACGAATCTAATCGCACGACCGCCTTACGGTTTTTATTGGGGATCAGCGCATCGTAATTATCAGGCAAGCCGGTGTCATTGCCATCAGAATATCTAAATTTACCACTGCCACTACTAATAGCGATGGGACCTTTTTGATTGGAAGGACCAGAGACCAACGCAAAACTATCATTAATAGGGTATGACGTTGCACAGTGTTTGCCCACGCAGGCAATACTGCTATTAAAGCCTACATTAATTTGCTGAGAGTTTGTCCCGTTGCTGGTTCTATTGCGTGCGCTAAAGTTACTTTCAAAATTGATATTTCGATACGACATGTCAACATTCTGCTGTTTAGACTCATCATCTTGCACATATTCAATATGCCCATTCCAACTATTTTTACCCACCAAACTCGTTGGGCTGATGCTTAGTTTGCTCTCAAGTGAATTATTTTTAGAATTCGCCAATAAATCTAAACGCTTTTTACGCTTGCCTCTTTCTTTAAACAAGGGAATAGAGACTTGTATATTCATGGAAAAATCATCATCACTATCGTAACGCGCGCCAAGGCTTAAGTTTACACCATTATTAAAACGCTTCGTTGCTGTAAGGTTGGCAGATAACGCCTCACGCGAATCATAATAATCCGATAAACCAAGGTTGAGCGAGCCTCGCCAATCACGCCCTAAATCTAGGCTAAAGTTAGTTTGTAAGCGCGCCTTTAATCGCTTGAGGTTTTTGCCCGATACAACATCAACAGAGTCCGAGCTATTGAGCAATGAAAAATCACGACTGCGGTATTCTCCTGAAACAGTCCAGTTACTCAGCAGTTGTTTATTTAACGGCTGTATTCCCAGCGTATCTAAACCCATTTTTTCTGCTTTTCTATTGGGTCTAAATTCAAAGCGTGTTGCCACGCCTGAGCTTTTATCATCGCCTCCGCTAACCGCAAAACTACTCTTTATGATGCCTAAAGGCACGGAAGTGATCATTTCAGTTCCCAATAAGTAACTATTCGAGCTGATTTGAGCATCCAAGCTCATGGTTAAGTCTTTTGTTAAGCCTTTTTGGTAGTAGCCACTCAGCACGGGATTTTTGATTAGTTTGTTCGCCGCGCCCACTTGTTTGTTGTTTAAGTAACCTACGTTAAAGGCATACAAGGAAAGTCCTTTCTTTAAAAGGTGCGAGTCATAATATTGATTGCTTCGCTTTTCGGTGATTTTACCAAACTCATCTTTAATCCTAACGCGGATATTATTTGCACCATCGTACAAGCCAATATCTTCCAGCGAATAAATCCCCGCTCGCAAATAGAAGCGCTGGCGGAGCTGGTTATTAATAAAAACTTCTACTTCCGAATCAGTATCCAATACAAACGACTCGTTAGCTTTTGGTCTTATTTGAAGCTCAGGATCCATAAAGAACTCTTTACTAATTCTTAAACCATCCAGCCTCAAGTTTTCTTGAAAGTTTCTATTGCCTGTTGAAATGTTGCCTAGCGTGAAACGCTGTAGTTTTCTCGGTCTATCGTATGTAATCCGCGTATTATCGCTTGAAGTGTGACCATTTCTCACCGCCAACGCACTTTCAAAGACTGCTTTTCCTACGCTAAAGCTACCTTCAAACTTCATATTAAGTTCTGGCTTATCCACCCCAGAATTAAAATTCATATTCGAATACATATTCAGATAGCCACTGGTTTTACTCGCGGCAATTTTATTTTCTGCACGCACGGAGGCTGCTCTCTTTGATTGCATCGATAAAACAAGCGGTTTACGCAGTGCATCCGCTATAGTTAAATCCAAACTTAAATCGACTGAGTTGTAAGCAGCTTTAATGCCAAGCTTGCGTAAGGCTTTAAAACGTATTTTCTCTTTCTTTGAAACCTGTTTTTTTACGCGTTCAAAAACTTCTGTTTTTACAAGTTCGTTGAGTAACTCTAAAAAGAGTTCCGTGCCAACGCGATCTAAATAACCTTTTTTATTACTAAAGACAGTTACATCACCCAACACCGTTTGGTTAATGCGTAAATCAACAGAAACCTTGCTTGGCCCTGCTACTGCGGCTTTCTTTCCAAATGCCTTGGCAAAGAGGGCGTTAATATCCGTTGCTTTACTGTTATCTTCTGGTTCCTCATCTTCTCCTTCTTCATTTTCAGCTTGCCTCATCCGTTTTGGCATCGGTTTGCCGAAAGCTTTAGCAAACAGCGCTGCAGTATCTGTTTTTTGTGATGAGTTGGATGATGTAAAAGTGGGGGGGTGTGCTCTGGCTTTGTTTTTGGCTCTAGATTTATTCAACACGGTTACTTTTGCAGCTTGCACTACAACAGGTGGTCGTTGCTTTTTCTTTGCCGCTTGTACACGGTGTGGCTTGTTGATTTTTACCTTTCTTTTATTAGAGAGCTTTTTTGCTCTTTTTGTTACTTTTTCTTTAACAAATTTCTCACCAAAAACATACTCATAAAACACTGCCATTTCAGCATCAAGTTTTTTATCCGCAAATGTTGCGCTGGGTAATAAAAAACCCACAAGCACAAAAAGACAAGCCAACCAATGACTTGTCTTTTTGCTTGCTCCTTTTGTAGAAGCTTGGCGAGGTGAGCGGTACATGACAATTCAATAATGAATTCTCTATCAAACCCCTATCGTGGGTGCTTCACCGTGCCTGTCCAACGTCCATTTACAAAGCCTTTTGGCAATGGAATAAAGAAGCGCTTAGTCGCTCCCCCAAGTACATTATTGCCGTCAAGCCCCGCTAGTTGCTTGCCTTTTAGGGTAATAACCTTTGCACCGTTCTTTAATGTTAATGTCGCAAAGCGCATCAACTGATGACGGTTGCCAGTGTTTGCTAACGTAATCGCTAACTTATTACCGTGACGTTGCACGGCTTTAACTTGTACATTACTTCTCATGCCATTGGGTTGAACATAAAGTGCGCCAACCAATTTCATCAACATTTTTACACCCGTTTGTTC
This sequence comes from uncultured Cocleimonas sp., assembly GCA_964403815.1. Lineage (GTDB taxonomy): Bacteria > Pseudomonadota > Gammaproteobacteria > Thiotrichales > Thiotrichaceae > Cocleimonas. The sequence goes on along the minus strand of CAYOHT010000023.1, from coordinate 6,292 downwards.
TTTATCATCAAGTGATACATAAACCTGCTCGGCAATTAAACGGTACGCCTGCTCACGTGGAATTTTTCCAGCACCCAACCATTCAACACGTACCTTTTGAGTAGAACGTGCCGGAATAATCGTCTGCGGTGGATAAATCATAAATTGCTTATCCGCAGGTCGTCTCACTTCTTTATTATTAATTTGCTGACGCGTGGTAACGCTAAATTGAACCGCTATGGGTTTATTGCTTTCGTTAGTAACACGAAAAGATTGTTTCGCTCCACCGCCCGATGGTTTTAAAACCAGGGATAAAGGATTCATCTGCAACGCACTTGCTTGCATACTAAATAGCGAAGCTAATAGCACCAGTGCAAAAGAAATGTTTTTAATTGTTGTTTGGAATTTGTTCTTCATTGTGTACATCCGTTTTGTAAAAATTATTTTTATTATCTGAATCTGAGACTTAAGTATTCTTATTTAGTTCCATTAAGCTCTGTTCAGCCTATCCCCTAACTGATTCAATCCTGATACCAGCTTCCTCTGATACTACAGTGTTTAATATTTACGCAGACTTAATAAAACACTTTTGACGTTAAATACATCATGTAAAAGTGGGGGGGTGTGCTACGTTCAGTTGATATCCAATGTTTAAGGACGGTTCCCTGAGCGGAGTCGAAGGGTTCCTAGTACCTAACTTAAACAGCACTAAGAACTACATTACCCCTTGCTGATACACCCCCAAAATACTATAGTGGCGCTAACTCAACGGAGTGCTTGCTGTACAACAAGCTGAGAGGATAAATCCAATCCGATGAACCTGATCTGGTTAGTGCCAGCGTAGGGATGTGAGTTGTAGTTGCCTGTTAGGCAATTTATTTATTCCATCTCTCCTATTTTTATTTATTTGGAGAATCCAATGCGTTTTAAAAGCACACCCCCCCACTTTTACACGACTATTCTATTAGCAGCTACCTTGTTTCTTTTCGGCTGTGGATCTGATTCTAAATCAGACAATGCTAAAAAAACTGCACCCGCTGATAGTAATGCAAAACCTACACTAACTGTTTATACCTATGACTCATTCACCAGCGAGTGGGGGCCAGGCCCAAAGGTCGAAAAAGCATTTGAGAAAAGCTGTAACTGTGATCTCAAATTTGTAGCGCTTGAAGATGGCGTTTCATTATTAAGCCGCTTAAAACTAGAAGGCAAAAATACTAAAGCCGACATCATTTTAGGAATTGATACCAACCTTACTGCCGATGCGCGTGCAACGGGTTTATTCACGCCGCACGGCATGAAGGTGGAAAATTCATCGCTGCCTAGCGAGTGGAAAGACGATACATTCTTGCCTTATGACTTTGGTTACTTCGCTTTTGTTTATGACAAAACAAAGCTAAAGAATCCGCCTACAAGCTTAAGAGATTTAGTTGAAAATAAAGATGGGCCAACAATAATCATTCAAGACCCGCGCACCAGCACTCCTGGTTTGGGCTTATTGTTATGGATTAAAAAAATCTACGGCGACAAAGCTGAAGATGCTTGGAAGCAATTATCACCTCGCATCGTTACCGTGAGTAAAGGCTGGTCTGAAGCTTATGGCTTGTTCTTAAAAGGTGAGTCGCAAATGGTTTTGAGTTACACCACCTCGCCTGCATATCACATCATCGCTGAGAAGAAAGACAACTTTGCAGCGGCTAAATTTGAAGAGGGGCATTACCAGCAGATTGAAGTAGCCGGTATGCTTGCATCAAGCAAACAGCCAAAGCTAGCGAAGCAGTTTTTAAGCTTTATGCTGAGTGAAGAGTTCCAGAGTATTATTCCTGCTAATAATTGGATGTATCCTGCGGCTTTATCGGCGGACAAATTGCCCGAGGCGTTTAAAAACTTAGTTAAGCCTAAGCCCCTTTTATTTAATGAAAATGTAGTGGCCAAGATGAGAAAGGATTGGGTGAAAGAGTGGCTTAATGCACTGGCAAAGTAAATGTTTATTACTCCCTTTCCAGAGGTCTGGGGTGAGGGGAACTTTTGTTAAAAACAGAACACCCAATATAATTAAAACAGCACAAGCTGCAACCATCCTCCGACTCCGCTCAGCAAGCAATCCCGTTTTTTCAAATCTGCTCCCTGAGCGAAGTCGAAGGGATGTAAGTACAACACTTAGCTTTATAAGCACACCCCCCCACTTTTACATGATGTTTTATTCGTGAGAACTAAAGCAGGCTACTTAGTTTTATTATTGCTCATGGCACTCATCACTGTGCCGCTCGCCAGCCTATTCTTCGCCAGCGACATTCTTGGCAGTCAATCCAGCGAAAGCAATTCACTAGCCTTTTGGAATGATGCTTACCTGCGCCGTGTAATGTTTTTCAGCCTTTGGCAAGCGACTCTCTCAACCGTTTTAAGCGTTGGCATTGGCTTATTCGTTGCGCGTGCTTTTGCGCGTTATGGGGATTTCCCTTTTCGCTCTCTCATTTTAGGCCTGTTTGGTTTGCCTTTGGTTGTGCCTGCTGTGGTTGCTGTTTTAGGTATCGTTTCTGTTTACGGCTCACAAGGTTGGTTGCCACTGGGTAGTAGCCTTTATGGATTAACAGGCATTCTACTCGCGCATTTATTTTTCAATTTGCCGCTTGCGGTGCGCTTGCTTTTGCCTACTTGGAACAGCGTTCCACAACAACACTGGCGCATTAGTTCACAACTTGGCATGAACAACTGGCAACAATGGAAGCACATCGAATGGCCCGCACTACGCGAAAACTTGCCCAGCGTAAGCGTGCTTATTTTTATGCTGTGTTTGACCAGCTTTGCCGTGGTGCTAACACTTGGCGGTGGGCCAAGAAGCACCACGCTTGAAGTCGCTATTTACCAGTCTTTGCGCTTTGATTTTGACCCTGCTCAAGCGGTTATTCTAGCACTCTTGCAACTTGCCTTGTCCATCACCATTGCCCTAATCGCCAGCCGTTTTAGCCGCTTGCCTGATGTTGAGCCTAACGTAAATATTCGCTCTTCAGTCATTCCCGCATCAAATAAATCTAATAAAATCATCTCTCTTATTTTAATTATTGCCGCTGTCATTTTTGTAGCAACGCCGCTTTTATCAATGATAATTGATGCTGCTCGTGGCCCTGTTATTGATGTTTTAAACGATGCCACATTATGGCGCGCGGCAGGTTTTAGTATTTTGATTGGTTTATGCGCGGCAACCATCGCGGTTACACTCGGCTGGTTTTTGCTATCTGCCAGTGCGCACAAAGCTTACACGGGCAATAAACGTATGGCGCAATTATTGGAGCTTTCTGGCTCGGTGGTTTATGTTGTGCCGCCACTAGTGATTGGCACTGGGCTTTTCATTTTGCTTAGCAAATTAGTGAATGTGTTTGAGTGGGCGATTCTTATCGTTATTCTTATTAACGGTATTATGGGTTTGCCCTTTGTTATTCGCACACTTGGCCCTGCCATACGCCAAAACACCTTCCGTTATCAACGTCTTTGCGAGAGCTTGGAACTTTCGGGTTGGCAGCGCTTTAAGCAAATTGACTTGCCCTTATTGCGTAAACCCTTAGGATTATCTGCCGCGCTAGTTACTGCTTTAGCAATGGGTGATTTAGGTGTGATAGCATTATTTGGCTCGCCCGAAACTGCCACACTTCCGCTATTGTTATATCAGCGTTTAGGCGCGTACCAAATTCCACAAGCGGCAGTTATTGCGGTATTTTTATTGGCAAGTTGCTTACTCTCGTTTTGGTTAATTGAGCGTGGTATTGGTGGTAAAAGCGAGGAAGAAACTCATGCTAAAAATTAACAATCTGACATTCACTTATCACGATGAAAATAAAAAATACGATGATATGAATATGTGTTTTAACTTAGAGGTTAAGGCTGGAGAAATTCTAAGTGTGATTGGTTCAAGCGGTTCTGGCAAGACGACATTGTTAAATTTGATTGCTGGTTTTAATAAACCAACATCAGGCGAAGTTCTAATTCACGACAATGACATCAGCAAACTCAGTATTGCAAAGCGCCCTGTCACCACGGTTTTTCAAGCGCATAATTTATTCCCACACTTGAATGTTTTCACCAATATTGCTATAGGCATTCAACCTTCATTAAAACTAAGCGACGATGAAAAAGAACAAATCCACCAAGCATTAAAAAATGTCGGCTTGAGTGATTTAGAAAAACGTCGCCCAAGCCAACTTTCTGGCGGACAGCAACAGCGCGTTGCTTTAGCGCGTGCGCTGGTACGAAAACAAGAAGTATTACTGCTAGATGAACCACTCGCCGCACTTGGCCCAGCGATGCGTGAAGAAATTATTTTACTAATAAAAGAGCTAGTGGCTGAGAAAAAAATGGCTGCATTGTTTGTGAGCCATCAACCTAGTGATGCATTATTAGCATCCCAGCGCTGTGCGTTTATTCACCAAGGGGAAGTACTCGAATTGTCTGATTGCCAAACGCTGTTAGATGACCCAAGTAATCCTGAAATTAGAGAGTATTTGGGTACGGTTTAGCCTCTTTATTAAAACCAATGAAAGAGCTATAATAGCTCTTTCATAAAAAGGTTTAAATCATGAAAACACTAACAGCACGAGAAGCAAAAAATTCATTTGGTGAACTTTTAGATATGGCTCAACGTGAGCCCGTTATCGTCACAAAAAGGGGTCGCCCCATTAGTGTCATGCTTTCTATTGAAGAAATGCAAGAATTAACAAACCACAATAAAGAGCGAAGCCCTGAATTAATAGATGGAATAGAACAAGGTTTAGAAGACTCAAAAGCTGGCAGAGTTACGCCCGTAACTACAAAGGGCAGAAGTGATTTTGTAAAAAATATCGTCAAAAATCTAGCTCATAATAAATAAGTGAAGCAATATACCCTTCACTATACTGATCAAGCCATTGTTAATTTAGTAGATATTGGTAACTATATTGGGCTTGATAGCCCAGCGCGTGCGGATATTTTTATTGATGACTTAACCATTTTTATAGAAACCACCTTATCTCTTTTTCCTCATTCCATCTCGCCTAAGTTTTCTGATTTTCCTAGCGTTAGGATGATGCCGTTCCATCGCTACAATATTTACTACCAAGTATTTGAAGAAGAACTATCTGTAGAAATATTGCATATTTTTAACAGTGCAAAAATTTCTCCCTTTGAAGAATAGCTTGCATACTGCTGTAGTGAAGCCACTGATTCAGAATCTAGTAATAATGCCAAGAACAATCATAAAAACCATTCCCTTCCTTTCAAAGCTTGCACCTAGTGAGATACAGCTTCAAAAATTGGCTGGCTTGACCAATGATAATTATCTTATAACTCTAACAACAACCATGCCAGAGAAAAAGTATGTTTTGCGAATACCGCGTGAATCTAGCAATGCATTTATCAACCGAGAAGATGAGTCGCACAACACTAACATCGCTCAGCAACTCGGTATTGCACCGGCATGTTTGTGGAGAAAACAAGACTCAGATGTAAAATTTACAGGTGCAAGCCTAACGTCATTTATTGAAAACGCAACGCCCTCTACAGCAAAACAGTTACAAAAACCAAGTAACCTAAAAAGCATTGCAGAAGTGCTAATCACTTTACATCAATACAAAGAACAAAAATTTAAAGGTGTTTTGAACAAGCAAAGAATTTCTAAACTGCTAAAAAACTATTACCTGCTTTGCAATAAAAACCAACAACAAACACTGGCTAGTGATTATAAAAAAGCACAGCAAGTATTGGATAATATAAGTGACGAGACACGTCCATTTGTGCCATCACATATTGATCTTTATCCTGGGAATATATTGCTACAAAATAACAATTTAAAAACGGTTCTGCTGAATACTACCGAAGCACACCCCCCCACTTTTACATGCCTTAATTTATGTTTAATAGATTGGGAGTATTCTGCAATGGCTTCACCGTATTGGGATATAGCGACGGTACTTAATTCGGCAAATCTTGATATTAGCAAGAGCAAATCTGCCCAAGGATTTTTGCACGTTGTTTTTAATGATGATTACAGTGACAAGGATTTAGAATGTGTAAGACAGTATCAATTTATCATCAAAACCTTCAACGACTGCTGGCAAGCGGCTTTTTCAAAGTAGCCTACATCATCCCATTAAATTCTTTTGCGTTATCACGTAATGGCTGACTGTTAATTCGATGCACGATGGATATGGCTAAAGGGCTTAAGAGCGATACTGAATAGTCAGCATCGCGCATGGTTTTTATTAAATAGCCCACTGCTAATGTTGGGTAAGCAGCAAAGTTATTTAAATCTATGATTAGTATTTCAGCTTTCGTCTTCATCCTA
>CAYOHT010000022.1:0-15721 GCA_964403815.1 uncultured Cocleimonas sp. | reverse complement strand
TATTTACGAAACTCATCAACTTCAAAACTGGTTTCTTCTGTCATCAATTCATCTGGTTCAATTACAACTTGTTTTTCTAAGTCTATTATTAGCTCGTACCCTTCGATCATTGCAGACTCAGCAAACAAAGCATCAACCTTTTCTTCCGAAAGAACGATAGGCAACAAGCCATTTTTAAAGCAGTTATTATAAAAAATATCAGCAAAGCTTGGAGCGATCACCACACGAATTCCATAATCAGCTAATGCCCAAACTGCGTGTTCGCGTGATGATCCACAACCAAAATTTTCACGCGCCAAAAGAATCGAGCCACCTTGATACCGCGCTTGATTCAATACGAAATCTTCTTTGATTTCACGTTTAGAATGATCCATGCCCGGCTCGCCAGCCTTCACATAACGCCAATCATCAAATAACGTAGGACCAAAGCCTATTTTACTAATTGATTTTAAATATTGTTTGGGAATGATTGCATCAGTATCGACGTTTGAGCGATCAAGTGGAATCACCAAGCCTTTATGTACCGTAAACTTTTCCATTTATATATCCCTCACGTCTGTAAAGTGACCTGCAATTCCCGCTGCTGCTGCCATCGCAGAGCCAACCAAATGCGTGCGACCGCCTTGCCCCTGTCTGCCTTCAAAGTTACGGTTAGAAGTCGAAGCACAACGCTCACCTGATTCTAGTTTATCGGCATTCATCGCCAAACACATCGAACAACCCGGTTCGCGCCATTCAAAACCTGCATCGATAAATATCTTATCTAGGCCTTCATCTTCGGCTTGCTTTTTCACCAAGCCAGAGCCGGGTACTACCATTGCCAATTTAATGTTATCAGCAATTTTTTTACCTTTAACCACAACCGCCGCTTGGCGCATATCTTCAATACGTGAATTGGTACACGAACCGATAAATATCTTATCAACAAGAATCTCATTGATTTTCTGCCCAGCAGATAAACCCATGTATTCAAGTGCATCGCTGATTGATTTAGCTTTCACCGCATCGTCTTCATCGCCTGGGTCTGGCACTTTTGCATTAATTGATAACACCATTTCAGGTGATGTTCCCCATGTTACTTGTGGCTCAATGCTACCTGCGTGTAGACGGATGATCTCATCAAACTCTGCGTCATCATCCGTGACTAAATCTTGCCATGCTTCGACGGCTTTATCCCATGTTTCACCTGTTGGCGAATAAGGACGACCTTTAACATAGTCAATAGTCGTATCATCCACCGCAATCATGCCAGCACGCGCGCCTGCTTCGATTGCCATATTACACACCGTCATGCGCCCTTCCATCGATAAATCTTCAATCGCCTCGCCTGCAAATTCAATGGCAAAACCTGTGCCACCTGCTGTGCCGATTTCACCAATGATTGCCAACACAATATCTTTTGCGGTAACGCCTTCGCCAACTTTACCTTCAACGCTGACCATCATGTTTTTCATTTTCTTTTGAATCAAACAGCCCGTTGCCATCACGTGCTCAACTTCAGATGTACCGATACCATGTGCCAACGCACCAAATGCACCGTGCGTAGAGGTGTGTGAATCACCACACACCACCGTCATGCCCGGTAATGTCGCGCCCTGCTCAGGGCCTATAACATGAACGATACCTTGGCGAATATCATCCATGTGAAACTCATTAATCTCGAATTCTTTACAGTTCGCATCCAGCGTTTCAATTTGGACTTTCGCCACAGGATCACTGATGCCAGCCGTGCCGTTACCACGATCTGCAGTAGTCGTCGGTACATTGTGATCAGGCACGGCAACGATAGATTCTTTGCGCCACAAACCACGACCTGCTAATCGTAAGCCCTCAAATGCCTGCGGAGAAGTCACCTCATGCACAAGATGACGATCAATATATAACAAACCTGTACCGTCGTCTTCTTGGCGCACTAAATGTGCATCCCATAACTTGTCGTATAAAGTTTTGCCAGCCATGATGAACTCCTTTTTGATAGACAGAGTTTACTCTTCTTTTATATATAACTATAATTGTAAATTATTATATTTTACATTCCTTATAGTTATATATTAACTCTATTTTTTTTAACGCAGAGAAGGCAGAGTTTTCGCAGAGGTCGCGAAGAAAACAAATTAAAGTTTATCTCCGCGACCTCCGCGCATCCTCCGCCTTCTCTGCGTTAGAAGCAGACTATAGAAGAGGTTGTCATGGACATAACAAACTACACATCATTCATCGCCGTCGCAGAACACGGCACATTCTCCAAAGCTGCTGATGCTCTTTTCATCACGCAACCTGCTATAAGTAAACGCATCGCAATGCTAGAAGAACAACTCGGCAGTCAATTATTCGACCGAATCGGTAAACGCATAAAACTAAACGCCGCGGGCATGGCGCTATTACCCATCGCCGAACGCATCTTGCAAGATGTAAAAGAATCCCAACGCGTAATAGAAAACTTAAGCGGTAACGTCAGCGGCCATTTATCCCTAGTCACTTCACACCACATCGGCTTGCGACGACTCCCTGATATTTTAAAACAATACGCAGAAAACTATCCAGAAGTACGGCTTGATTTAGCGTTTATGGACTCAGAAAATGCTTGTCAAAAAATAGAAAAAGGCGATTATGAGCTCGGCGTAGTCACGCTACCGTTATATCCCTCAAAACGTTTAAAAATCACACCGTTGTGGAATGACCCACTAACCATCGCTGTGGCGCTTGATCATCCACTGGTAAAAATAGCAGCCGATAAAAGCATTTCCTTGAATCAGCTTGCAAAATACAGCGCAATATTACCAGCAGTAGGCACGTACACACGTAGTATTATTGAAGACCCCATTATAAAAAAACACGGCGCATTAGATGTGATTTTAGAAACCAATTATTTAGAAACCATCCGCATGATGGTATCGATAGGACTAGGCTGGAGCGCCCTACCGCGCGCTATGCTGGATGATAGTTTGGTTGAGATACAGATTAAAGGTTTGAAGATTGAGCGCACCTTGGGAGTTGTGCAACATACTAATCGGAGTATTTCGAATGCTGGGCAGGCGTTTGTGGATTCTTTGTAATTATTCCTATCCCTCGCCGCCTTTCATCAGATAAAGAACAGAGCTTAGGTGAGGGAATAGCTTCGTTAATTTTTCATCAGTTTTTCTGCTAGACTAGCATCATTTTTCAATCTATCAGATACCCTCGCATGGAAAATCAATTACATCAAAATACTGAGCAACGTCTTGAGCGCCTATCTGATGTGATCGAGACAGGATCTCTTATTCAGTTGCAAAGCATGATTAATGCCATGCACCCTGCTGAAATAGCCCACTTACTTGAATCCTCTCCACCTGCTCGTCGTCATTTCCTTTGGGAACTTATCGACACCGAAAATGAAGGTGAAACTCTCATAGAGCTAGGAGAAGAAGCACGTGCAAGTTTAGTTGATGAGATGGGTTCAGGTGAGTTGGTTCAGGCTGTAAAAGACCTTGATGTTGATGATATAGCCGATTTCATTCAAAGCTTACCCGATGCGCTTACCGAGCAAACCCTTGCAGGATTAAGTCGGCAGCAACGCCTGCGTGTTGAAGCAGTTTTAGAGTACGATGAAGATACTGCTGCAGGAATGATGGATACCGAAGTTCTTACCACAAGAGCGAATGTGAATATAGATGTTGTTCTACGGTATTTACGTATGCAAGATGAACTGCCATCACATACTGATAACTTAGTTGTTATCGACAAATATGACAACTATTTAGGTATTATCTCTTTATCTGGTCTGCTCACTAGTCAACCCGATAAGTTGTTGCAAGACATTATGGATGATGAGCATCCTGCTATTCCCGCGAATATGTCAAGTAGAGAGGTCGGTAGCTTATTCGAAGATCGTGATCTTATTTCTGCCCCTGTCGTCGATGAAAAAGGTAAGTTGTTAGGTCGAATAACTATTGATGACGTGGTTGATGTTATTCGTGATGATGCTGAACATTCAATGATGAGTATGGCGGGTCTAAACGAAGAAGAAGACTTATTTGCACCCGTTCTAACCAGTGTGAAGCGACGTGCATTATGGCTTGGCACCAACTTACTCACTGCTTTTTTAGCAGCATGGGTGATTAAGCAATTTACCGAAACCTTAGAAGCGGCAATCGCGTTAGCGGTACTAATGAGTATTGTGCCAAGTATGGGAGGCATTGCAGGTAGTCAAACACTGACTTTGGTTATCCGTGGCTTAGCCCTCGGTCAAATTGTTAAAAGCAACACCAAGTCCTTGTTAATAAAAGAATTATTTCTTGGTCTTATAAACGGTTTCATATGGGCCATTGTGGTTTTTTCTATATCATATTTTATATTTCATGATGCAGGAATCGGAATCGTCATGGCAATTGCAATGTTTATCAACTTACTTTTAGCGCCCGTTGCTGGTGTTCTTCTCCCTATTATATTACGCAAACTAAATATTGATCCTGCGTTAGCAGGCAGTGTTCTGCTAACAACCGTTACTGATATTGTTGGCTATATGGCTGTGCTTGGTCTTGCCGCAATGTTATTGCCCTACATTCGCTCGCTGATATAGTTTTTAGTGAAATAAGTGAATATTAGGAGTACACCCCCCTACTTTTACATGATGCATGTTATGGGGTAAGTAGAACGCTAAGACATATCAATATTGATCTGATCAATAACATCCAAAGGATTAGCTGATTGTGTAATTGGCCTTCCAACAACAATATAACTAACCCCCGCTCTTGATGCAGCGGCTGGAGTCATTACTCGACTTTGGTCTCCAATATCTGCACCCTGTGGTCGAATTCCTGGCGTAACTAACAAGAAATCTTTGCCTAAAGTTTCTCTAAGAATCTTAGCCTCTTGTGCCGAACATACCACACCATCCAAGCCAGAATTTTGTGTAAGTTGAGCCAAACTTTTAACTTGATCCTCTGGTGTTAAACTCACATTACTTAACGCTAATTGCTCCTTATCCATAGAAGTTAAAACCGTTACCGCTATCAATTTCGCAGGAGAGTCCACCTCAAGCAACGCCTGTTTAGCAGCTGTCATCATTTTGTCGCTACCGCTGGCATGTACATTCATCATCCACACACCAAGGCTAGCCGCACTTCGACAGGCAGAAGCAACAGTGTTCGGAATGTCATGAAACTTCAAATCCAGAAACACATCATAACCTTGATCAACAAGCTGCTTCACAAAATCAGGACCCGCCGCTACAAATAGCTCAAAACCAACTTTTAATTTACAACGTTCTGCTGACAGTTGCTTCACAAAATTCAATGCTTGTTCCGCTGAGGGGAAATCAAGAGCAACTATTAACTTACTAGACATATTTTTCCTTTAGTTTATTTATCAATACTCTTTTGTTGTGCTTAGATTGCCTTCAATAAGTGCCAGAACAAGGCAGAAAAATTGAGCTTGCAACTGCAAGTGATGTTTTTCTAACGCAGTGCTGGCGCTTAGTGGAGGTGATATAAGTACTACAAATCAAGCGTGATCTATGGTATCCCATTGCTGACACGCTGGGCAACGCCATAAATAATCATGCATCTTATATCCACAATGCTCACAACGAAAGGCAGGCACACCTTGTAAATAGTTCGACAGTGATTGTGTGACTAATTCTAAGCCTTTTTCTGCATCAATATGTTCACTGTGAGATTTTATATATTCAGAGGTATTAAAAATTGACTCAATATTTAGTTTTTCTTTAGGAAGTTCTTTTTCAACCAACTCATCAATTGCCTTTGAACTACCGTATTTTTTAGCCAATACAAGTAACTTTTCATAAACAGTTTTATCTTTTTTCTTACTATATAGCGATAATAACTGTGCTTGTAATGATGCTATGTCATTGATAGCTACGGCGGATTCTTCAAGCTTTTTAAATAACATGCTCAGTAAACGACTATCACTTTTAATAGCATTTAGATATTGAGTTAGCGCAGGTTTAAACTTCTTTTGATGAAACTCAATATCGCCCTGCAAAGTCATTAAACGTGTTGATTTTTTATAAACATTATTTACCTTTACAACAAGTCCTTCAACCTCATTAAGCTTCCCTTGTTGCAAGGCTTCATCGGCAAGCTCGCAATAATAATGTGCAATCAGGGCTTTACTGTTTAAGGTAGTGCTTGAGTTCTCTTTTTTCTTATGCGATTTTTTATAACAATCGGTAGCATCTATAGCTTTTTGCCACTCTTGTGTTTGCTCATAAATAGTACGTAATGAAGAGCAAACAGCGGCTTTGGTAATATGTTTATTTGTTTGGTGGTTTGTTAATAGTTCTTGAAAGACACCCTCTGCTCTATCTAGCATCCCTGCCGCATAAAAGTCCTCGCCTAAAGAAAACATCGCTTTTTGTTTTTGTTTTGAATTTAAATTCGTTCGTGCAATAAGATTTTGATGGACGCGTAAAGCACGCTCAACTTCGCCACGGTTACGAAAAGAATCCCCCAGCAACTGAAAGGTTTCAGCCGTATACTCGTCAATGTCAGGATAATTAAGGAAAACCTCAAGAGCTTTATCAGGTTCTTCACTTAAAAGAAAATTCACACCTTTAACAAAGTGACCAGATAGTTGTTGTTGTTTTTTCTGATTTCGTATTAGTTTTTTGCGAGAAGCGCGCCAACCAGCAAAGAATGCCAGTGGTAATAACAGTAATAATATTTCTACCATTTTTTAGAATCAGTATTGATGCGTATTTTGATTAACTTGACGGAAGTTAATCAATCTTGAATGGCAAAGTTATCTTTTGATATATTTATACGTTCACGCAGTTCTTTACCTGGCTTAAAATGGGGAACGTGTTTTGACGTTAACAAAACCTGCTCACCTGTCTTAGGATTACGCCCACTTCTAGCAGCACGATGATGCAGAGAAAAACTACCAAACCCACGGATTTCTATTCTTGCACCATTCGTTAAAGTGTCACTCATTTGTTCTAGTAATATCTTTACAGACAACTCAATATCTTTGCTACTTAAATGGCTTTGCTTTCTCGAAAGAATATTGATAATTTCTGATTTGGTCACTTTTGTCTCCCTGCGTCTTCGTAAGATTCTATAATATATTGTAGACTAGAAAATCTAATAAGCAACTGAATTTACATAAAAAAGCCGATTATGCAATAACATAACCGGCTCCTTTCAAAACAGTACCGAAGTATATTAGTACTTAATTATTTTCTTCACTATTTTGACGTGTTATTTATCAAGTTGCTCTTTGAAAATATCACCAAGCGTACCTGTCGTAGAAGAACTACTTCCAGAGTACTCTTTTAATACTTCTGCTTCGTCAGCGTAATCTTTCGCTTTGATAGATAAGTTAATCGCACGCGTTTTACGGTCAACACCCATAAACTTCGCTTCAACTTCTTCACCAACTTTCAAGATTGTTGATGCATCTTCAACACGGTCACGCGATATTTCAGAAGCGCGTAAAACACCTTCGATGTTTTCACCAAGATCAATCTTAGCCATCTTAGCCGTTACTTCAGTAATAGTACCTTTTACGATGCTACCTTTCTCGTTTGCCGCAACAAATAATGAGAATGGATCTTGATCAAGCTGTTTAACACCAAGAGAGATGCGCTCACGCTCAGGATCAACTGCAAGAATAACCGCATCAACTTCATCGCCTTTCTTGTAGTCGCGTACGGCTTCTTCACCTGGAACACTCCAAGAAATATCAGATAAGTGAACCAATCCGTCGATTCCACCTTCAAGACCGATAAAGATTCCGAAGTCAGTAATTGACTTGATAACACCTTTAACTTGATCGCCTTTAGCCGCAGTTTTCGCAAAATCATCCCAAGGGTTTGTTTTACATTGCTTCATACCTAGCGATATACGACGACGGTCAGCATCAATCTCAAGAATCATGATGTCAACTTCATCGCCAAGCGTTACCACTTTAGCTGGGTTAACATTTTTGTTAGTCCAATCCATTTCAGATACGTGTACCAGACCTTCAACACCATCTTCAATTTCAACGAAGCAACCGTAATCAGTAAGGTTACTTACTTTACCTGTAAGCACTGTGTTTACAGGGTAACGACGAACTAGATCCTGCCATGGATCATCGCCAAGTTGTTTAAGACCTAGCGATACACGGCTCTTTTCTTTGTCGAACTTAAGCACCATAACATCAATTTCTGTACCCACTTCAAGTACTTCAGATGGATGCTTAACACGCTTCCAAGCCATATCAGTGATATGTAGTAAGCCGTCAATGCCGCCCAAGTCGATGAATGCACCGTAATCCGTAAGGTTCTTAACAACACCTTTGATTTGCTTGCCTTCTTCGATTGACTCAAGTAACTCTTCACGCTCAACACTGTACTCATCTTCAACAACCGCACGACGAGAAACAACCACGTTGTTACGTTTTTGGTCAAGTTTGATCAGTTTAAATTCTAGCTCTTTACCTTCTAGGTAAGCTGTGTCACGTACAGGACGAACATCAACTAATGAACCCGGTAGGAATGCGCGAATATCGCCAAGCTCAACGGTGAAACCACCTTTAACCTTGCCAGTAATCACACCGGTGATAATGTCATCATTATCCAGTGCTTCTTGTAGAATCTCCCACGCACGTAGACGGCGAGCTTTCTCACGAGACAGTTTGGTTTCACCAAATCCATCTTCAACACTTTCTAAAGCAACTTCTACAACATCGCCCACTTTGGCGGTTAGTTCACCTGCTTCATTTTTAAATTCTTCTGCTGGTATAACGCCTTCAGATTTAAGGCCAGCACTTACGGTTACAAAATCTGGAGTAACGTCAACAATTGTCGCGCTAACAAGAGAACCTGGGTTCATCTCAATGTACGTTAGACTTTCTTCAAATAACTCCGCAAAACTTTCACTCATGGTAAAACCTATTTATAAAAATTACGTTAGCAAACCCATGCTATCGGTCAAATTAAACTTTAAAAGTGTTTTGTTATAAAACAAATTAAAGTGTTCATAAAGCGACATATATAAAAGTTGAAATTTGTTTCCAACGGGCTTTTTACATCGTCACAAAAAAATAAAAAAATTTTGGTTAATACGCGGCTTTAACCGCTTTCATCACCTTTGAAACCACTTCATCAATCGTGGATTTTCCCGTATCAACTATGATGGCATCATCGGCTGGAACAAGAGGAGCTTCCTTGCGATTCATATCGCGCGTGTCGCGTTCCTCTATATCATCAATCAAGCCGCGCAGATTAGCATTTATTCCTTGCTCATTCAACTGTTTAAGCCGTCTCTCTGCCCTTATTTCGGCACTGGCTGTAAGAAATATTTTTACCTTTGCATCGGGGAAAACCACCGTACCCATATCACGCCCATCCGCTACCAAGCCTGGCATATCTAAAAATCGACGTTGCCTTTCTAATAATGCTGCACGAACAGGCTTAACAGCGGCAACTTTAGAAGCCGCACAACCGCAATCTTCAGAGCGAATTGCCAAACTAACATCGTCACCTTCTAATGCAACTGCCACTCCTCCGCCTTCGCAAGGTGTAAAGGTTACATCCAGTGCTTTTGCAATTTCCGACAAACTATCATCTTCATCAAAGTTGACTCCCTTTTTCTCTGCAGCAAGTGCGACTAGGCGATACAGCGCTCCGCTATCTAAGATATTCCAGCCGAGTTGTTCAGCAACTTTTTGTGAGATGGTTCCCTTACCTGACCCTGCGGGACCATCTATCGTAATTACAGGGGGACTTTTCTGAGACGTATTATTTTGAGACATAGTAGTAATATTGTATTTGTTGAACAATGGATTATGCCTGTCATTGAAATAAACACCAAGCTAAGGAATAATCAATAAAATAAACAGTACTGATCTTTACAACGCACCACTATCTACGAATTCACCAACCCTTTTTGACGTACGAAAAAACCTGCTTTTGATTCTGATCCAATATTAATTGCTAATGCAGCATGACAAGAATTTGATCGAGTGAAGGCTGGACAAGCACTTATCGAAAGATGTGAAAAATTGTGCGGTAGTCATTTATTGCGTACATGGACACGAAGTTAGCCAGAGTGTTACAACAAAGTTAAATTCACACCCCCCTACTTTTACATGATGTTTTTTAGATATGTAAAATATTCAAATAATCAGTTATAACGCTGCTGCAAAAACTTAAACGCAACCAACAAGCCCATTGCTTCTCCACCTTTGGGTCTTCCTGCTCGCTCACGTGTATTCCACGCCATTACGTCAAAGTGCGCCCATGGTTTATCGACATCTACAAACTCATTCAAATACAACGCAGCGGTAATTGCGCCAGCGAAACCACTGGGTGAGCTATTGACTAAATCAGCTACAGGGCTATCGAGTTCGTGGCGATAACCTTGGTGTAATGGTAGCGGCCAAACCATTTCGCCTGTGTTTTCGGCGGCGTTTTGAATCTCCATTGAGAGCTTATTTGAGTTACTAAACAGTGCGGGAATTTCAGTACCAACCGCAACACGTGCCGCGCCTGTTAATGTCGCAAAATCTAAGATTAGATCAGGCTGGCTTTCACAGGCAAGTGTTAGCGCATCACATAAAACCAAACGCCCTTCTGCATCAGTGTTATCAATCTCTACGGTTTTATGTGCACGAGTTTCAATAATATCGCCAGGCCTAAAAGCATCACCTGAAATGGCATTGTCTGCCGCCGCGACTAATACTTGTATGCGTACGGGTAGCTTATGGCTCATAATTAAATGCGCTAAGCCAAGTACATGTGCGCTTCCGCCCATGTCTTTTTTCATATTCCGCATAAATCTTGATGGCTTTAAATCAAGTCCGCCTGTGTCGAAACACACACCTTTTCCAACCAATGATACCAATGGATCATTTTCATTGCCCCATTCAAGCTTTATCAAGCGTGGTGGATGATCACTGGCACGACCCACCGCATGTATAGCGGGAAAGTTTTCTTCGAGTAACTTATCGCCCACAACTTCACTAAATTCAGCGCCATGTTGTTGCGCTAGCTCTTGGGTTAATTCGGATAAATCCTCGGGCATCATGTGGTTCGCGGGCGTATTTACCAAGTCTCTTACCAAAGTAAAAGCATCAACGTAGGCATTAATTTCATCCAGCTGGTTTTCATTAACTTTAAGCTGTGCCTTTGGCTTTTGATCTAAGAAATCTTTTTTGAAAAAATCAAAACTATATGCGCCTAAACCCCAGCCAATCATGGCCTTCAATTGTGAATCATCATCCCAACCACAATCTAAATGATAAGTAGCGACAGGCAACTTTTTGGCTAAGCTCGATATTGCCCAAATTGGCGCAGCATCCGTATTTATATCCATCTCATGTTTAGGCTCAGCATGAAGTCCAAACAATACCATCGCAGTATTGCCTGACTCATCCGGCACGAGACAAAAATCATGAGGCCTGGCATTAAAGCTACTGTTGCTCACCCAGTTAGAAACAAACTCAGATTGCCCCGCCAAAAAATCTGTTAGCTCGGCTTTTGTTACAGGCACTAGCGCGATGCTAGCGCAGTTGTCATCGGAGATGTAACTCATAGAAAATTTACTCGTATCATTATTAAGGTTAAATCAGTCGCTTTACTGTTGATCATAAAGTCTTTACCGCGAACATCATTTTCAAAACGTGAGTTTACGTTAAAAGTCACCGTTTTAATTTTATTATCACCCTTTGTTTTAAAACCTTGTGAATCTTCATTGCCATACCAAACATTCATGGTTGTTTTATCGGTATCTTTAAAGGTGACTTTAATTTCAGCCTTACAACTATTTTCACAGCGGGTTTTTGTTAGCTCATCGTTCAAGTCAAACTCAAACTGCTTCGCTTTTCGTGCAGAGTACTCATAATCCGTGCCAGCTGGCATATAAAAATTCTGCCCCCAGTAGTTTTCATTAGCAGGCATTTTAATGGGAATTGCGGGTACGCTCTGGCTCGTTTCGGTTAACCAACGACCAAATGAACGTACCGCCACACCTTTTTTACTATTTTTCACGCAAGACAAGTCAGCAAAGTTTTTTGCATGATCTTTGGAGATATAACGTTCCCCCAATAAGACAAAAGCATCAGGCGTATTTTCAATCTGCTTTCCCATCACCTTACTTAAATAGCGCAAAAAATCTTGCGTTTTATAAACAGGGTCATCCAACTTTTTCATTGAATCACCAGCAATAGAAAAATAATTACGTCGCATTTGCAAAGCCCGTAATGAACTTACAAAAAAACGATAAGCCTGATTTCTATAAGGACCGTTAGCACGAATCACATAATTTTTATCGCCGTAAAACTCATTTTCCGTACCTGAATACCGCCCTCGTAAGCCGTTTGCATGGTTTTCATCAAAATCTAAATAACATGTATTATCAGCCAGTGACTTCATTTGCACGCCGAAAGTAGGGTCAATAAAGCGCATCCATATCTCGACATGCCCATCACGATCACCAATACCCGCATTCCACACATATTGAGCGATTTTCTTTAGCTTTTTATTATAAGGCTCCGCGATATTATTCCATGAGAAGCTTGGTCCTATGTTTGTAAAAGCAAGCTTTCCCTTGTGTTTACCAAAAGCATTGGCATAAATATCAATGATTTTTTTAGTCTGTTTTTCAAACACTTCAGGGTTAAAGTTAAACTTTTTTTGTGCCGTCACGATTGACTCTGGCGACATCCAAAACTCACCCCAACCGTTTTTATTATCAAACTCACAATTATCATCATATTCACCATCCCCAATACCCAGTTGCACGCCCATTATACGTGGATCAGCGGCATAGCGTTTTGCAAAGGCATTGATGAAAGGTTTTAACAAATTAACATAATTATCATCCCAAAATATCAATGACTTATCCGCCGAACGTCTCAATGTTTTTAATGCCCACTTAGGCGCCTCACAGGCAGAATTCACCTCAAGGCGCACCAAGGCTCTTTTGGGTGAGGAGTCGTTTAACGCCTTTTCAAACTTTGAAAAATCATAGCGCCCCTTTTGCGGGTTAGCTTCATCCCAACGAACAATCGCAAAGATGTTTTGCACATAATCTAAGCCTCGATCATATTCATCAATCAGCCCTGAGTCTCTCTCTACGGGCGTGTTTGCAGGTAGTGACCAATCAAATCCAGCACGAGTAGAGGCAGGTTTTATAGGGGCTGCATTAGCTCTACTAGCGGTTTTTTTAGTAAAGTTTTTTGTAGTTTGTTTAGTGGTTTCTACTTGTTTAACCACTTTTTTATCACGTGAACTAGAAGGTATATCTGTAGTATTGAATTTTTCATACAAATCATCGGCATAAAAAATTAAAGAGCCTCCCAATAAAACCATGGGTAGCATATAAATGATCAGTGTTTTTTTCATAAGGCATTTTGTAAGTTAATGGTACTAAGTGGCTGGAGCATAGAGTCTTTTGTATATTTCCGCATAGTCGGCGTGATATTCATTAATCAAACCTCGTCGCAGTAATAAATCGATATTCACTAAATTACAATTATCTTTAAACTCAGTGGTTGTGTCTGTGAGATGAGCCACCTCTTCGAGCGTCATTAAAATAAATTCATCCACTTCGCCATCTGTGTTTTCAGGCACAAAATCTTCGGGCAAAAATACATCATAATTAAAAAGAGTATCCACATTCATACCACGCGATGATGCACCACGATAATGTATTGTGCTGACAAATTTGGCAGTGTTTGCGATTGATTCTGGGATATTGGCTTCTTCGGCGGATTCTTTAATCACATTATCAAGTCGCCCTATTCCTGCGGGTTGACCGCCTGCGACCATTTGATCTAACATGCCTGGCCAGAAAGGTTTGTCTTTGGTGCGACGCGCTATCCAAATATGCGTACCATCGGCTTTTTCCACCAAACCATTCACATGAACACCATAACCGCGTACGCCAAAAAAACTAACCGCGGCGCGCTCCATTAAAAACACAGGTTGTTCGCCATATTGCTGATTAACCGCATAAAGTTCACCGACCCACGAATCGATAATACCTTCTTTATGTAAGGTTTCCAGAATGGGGGCTATCGCTTGTGTACGTTGCTCTGGGGTGCTTAATTCAGGATTTAACGTAACCGAATCCTTATTAATTTGGAGCACGTTTTGCCAGCGTAATAAGTGCTTTACGAAAGATTTTTCTATCCAGCCAAATTTCTGCTCTGCCACCCAAAAAGGCATAAACAAGTCTGGAGTAAAACGATTGTTATTTTCAATATGTTCTAAATAGCTCATTGGTAAATTATATTATACTATTGCTTTATTTCCACGCTCTCTCTTAAAACATGAAATCCATCTACGAAAACCCTATTTATAAAAATCGACACATACGCATAGAAATTGAAGAATCTGAAATTCCTTGGTTAAAAATATTTGCCCAAGATAACTGCAAAGAAATGACTGATTGTTCGCCAGAAACAAAGCAACAAATTTGGACGCTTTTAGACTTAATTGAGCATGAAATGCTGGCATATTATCAACCAGAGAAAATCAATATCGCATCCTTTGCCAACTACCTACCGCAGGTGCATTGGCATATTATGGCAAGATACAAAGAAGACAGTTACTACCCTGAGCCTATGTGGGGAGAAAAGCAACGTGAAGGCAAACTTGACTTACCTTCTATGCAAGATTTTGTAAGTCGGTTAGTGGAGAAGATAAATAAAGAGATATAAAAGCACACCCCCCTACTTTTACATGATGTTTATATTATAAGAAACATCATGTAAAAGTGGGGGGGTGTGCTTTCTATTTATGTTATGTTTGTTGTTCAAGGTATTGCTTATAACCTTCAATAAAGACAAAATTCTCAGCCGCGTTTTTCACATCTTTACCTTCCGCATCCAGCTTATTTAATAAGCTCTCGCCTTCTGCAAGTAAAAAAGTAACCTGCTCTATATCAAACAACTGCGTGACTAAGGCTAACTCGTCTTTATCTTCTAT
Organism: uncultured Cocleimonas sp.; assembly: GCA_964403815.1. Lineage (GTDB taxonomy): Bacteria > Pseudomonadota > Gammaproteobacteria > Thiotrichales > Thiotrichaceae > Cocleimonas. Next base: position 804 of record CAYOHT010000022.1, on the reverse strand, counting down.
TGATAAAAAAGTAGGAACCAAATCATCATTATCAATCGGTGAATCAGGGTCGAGAATATCCGCCACCAACTTTGATTCTAAAAACTCAAAATTAGCCGCACGAGCGCCCTCTTCTTGGTCAAGCTCCTGCAAGGCGTGAGCGTCATCTTCTGCACCTTTGCGAACCGATTGCATAACCACGGTTAAAAGTTTTTTGATGGATTCTCTCACGCGTGTTTGATCATCCGCCACACTCACAGACGTTGCGTAAAGCTTATCCAATTTATCCTTAACCTCAAGAATCACTTCGCTATCTTCATTGGGTTTAAAGCTCACGGCTTTAGTCATCGTCTCACGGAATTCCAGCATGAACTGTTGTAGAATATCGTGATCCTTCTTTTGCACTTCCATCAACGTATCGCTAGTAATCTCGGTTTGTCTGTCGCCAAACAAAACATTATCGTTACGACGCATTAAGTGGCGCTCAAAAGCACCAGGGTTATCGCTGGGGATGAAGGTAATATCTTCCATGTGGGTCTCTGCAATGTATTAATGACTTTAATGCTATCACGATAAGTAAACATTAGAGTATCTATATGAGACCTCAGCATAACTCAGTGGCGAAAGAAAAATGCGATAAAATCATTCTGATTGAGGCGTGGATCGCAGTTAATAGCGGGCTATTAACAAGATTCACAACGAAAAGCAGGATGATTTTAGCCATTTTTACTCGTCACCTGAGTTATGCCGAGGTCTCTATATAGGAAAGCTCAGAAAATCCCTTCAATTCTCCTTAATAAATAAAGATGCCTCCTTGACAATAAG
>CAYOHT010000021.1:0-15863 GCA_964403815.1 uncultured Cocleimonas sp. | reverse complement strand
GGGTAGCCGCACTAATTGGCATCGCCGCGTTTATTGCTTTGGTGAGATTTAAGCTCGGCGTTGTAACGGTGATTATTGCCAGTGCTTTGTTAGGCTTAGCTTATGAGTATATGCACTAACCTTAACTAGAAAGCACACCCCCCCACTTTTACATGATAGTTCGAGAGTCCATATGTTTATAATCATTTTATTACTAAAAATAGTATTAGCCATCATCGTTACATTCATCTTGATTAAAATTGTGCAACGCTTTGACAATTTGGCATCAGATATTGCCGTTATACCCTTAGTTCTTTTTTGTACCGTAGCCGCTATTGTCTTTAGCATCGCCTCCGTATTTTTATCTTTACCTCAAATATTAGGCATACCCGTTTTATTTTTAGCCGCTACTACTCGTTTAAGAATATATGAATTTCAAAGCTGGGGCAGAACTATACTGTACTCATTTATCGTTATATGCGGCTTCGTAATATCAGAATTACTGCTTCTATACGCTTTTACATAACATGCTCAGCACACCCCCCCACTTTTACATGATGTTTCGCTTATTCTAATTATCATGTAAAACTGGGGGGGTGTGCTCGACAGGCTCAATAGAGCTTTGCTTTACCTTTGCTCTTTTTTGTAGTGTTTCAAGTAGGCTTATTGTGGCATAACCATCACCTGCGAAGCCGTGCTCTAATTGCCATGTGCGAATTGCTTCGCGCGTTTTAGAACCTATTTTTCCATCGGCTACGCCAGAGTTATGGCTGCTTTCATTAAGTAGCGTTTGAATTTCTTTTACTTGATCAGCGCTCAACGCCTTATCGCTCCTCGGCCATGCAATGCGTATGCTTTCACCGCCTGCAAACAAACGGCTTAACTGCGCTACTGCTAGGGTATAGCTCAACGATTTATTGTATTTTTTTATCACATGAAAGTTATGCGTGACCAAAAAGGCAGGACCGAATCGGCCCGCAGGTATAAACAAATTAGCTTGGCGTTCTGGTTGATTAAAGGACTGCCCACTGGCATTGGTAACACCCATCGTACGCCACTGTACAAAACGTAATTCATAGGATGAAGTATTCAATTTCCAATCAAAATCTTTAGGCAAGTTTACCTCTACACCCCAATCTTCAAGCTCGCGCCAGCCTGATTCTTTTAAAAAATTGGCAATGGATGCAAACACATCGGCTTCTGTCTCCCAGATATTTTTTTTACCATCATTATTATAATCTACAGCATATTTCATATAAGACGATGGCATAAACTGTGGCTGACCCATTGCGCCCGCCCATGATCCAATCAAGCTACCGACTTTTACTTTATTCTCTTGGATGATATGTAATGCGGCTATTAATTCTTCTTTGGCAAATTTTTCGCGCTTTTCAGAACGCGCATGATGCGCCAATGTTGCCAGTGATCGGATGACATTTTTACTGCCATAATTTCGCCCAAAGTCACTTTCCATTGCCCAGATAGCAACGATAACTTCTCTTTGAACACCATACTTTTTTTCAATATCATCAAATAATAGCCGATACTTTTGCAGTAGCCTCTGCCCTCTTTTTAGGCGTTTATCTGATGTCGCATTATCAATATAATCCCAAATGCTTCGGGTAAATTCAGGTTGGCTAGCATCGAGCTTTATAACGACAGGATCAGGCGTAACTCGGCGTAATGCTTGATCATATAATGTGGGGGAAACCCCAGCGGCAAGTGCTTGTTGTTTGAACGCTTTTTTCCATTGTTCAAAGTTTAATCTTGGGCTGGGTTTAGAAGTCGAGTTGCTAATTGGTGTAGAAGCAGGTTCAGGACTAGCCACTGCCACTGAAGATAACATCAGAGCAAAGATATAAAAAACAAATAGATAGAACGAATTCTTAATTGTTATTCCCTCTTTTCATATACTTCCTTATTTAGTTATTATTTTTGGAATATTGTAACTTCAATAACATAAGACGAGCCGCCTCTTTATAAAGCTCCTGCCTTATCTTTTGCTCTTCTTCGGCCTTGCCTAAGGCAAAATCAGCATCGTAAACAAAAATTCGGTCTACGTTGATACGTTGATTTTTTGTTTCTTTTTCTACTGTTTTGCCTGATACTTTTCCTGTCACAGCAATCGTATAACCAAATTTCAAATACAGTAAAAACTGGCGCGCTTTTCTCTCTTTACTATAGGCAACGGTTCTCTTTCCTTCACGGAAGTTATTAATCTTTATAACGGTAGCAGCGTTCTCTACTAATTCACCACCCGATTCTTCAAGCGCAAGCTCAAACGCTTTAACAAGATTATGCTCGTAAGAAATATTATCAACTTGAATTCGTTGATATTTTTGAGGAAGATCTCGCTCGCCTCGAAGGTGAAAGCCCGTACTGCTACAAGCTTGCAACAGTAATATGGACATTAGTAAAGTGACTTTAAAGTTAAACATGCTGACAGAATATCACCAATTCACGGTAATTATTAGACTATGTAAAAGAAAGACTGATTAAGTCGATTAGAATTAAGCGCAGAAAAACTGTTGCTATTTTCCATGAGGTGAGACGTAACAGTCGCTCTGCATTCGCTTTAAGTCATTTGCAAGCAAAGCACTAAATATTGCGCCTATCTTTGTGGGAAATATCGGCAGTTTTAACAAGCTAAAAATAATCAGTCTTACCTAAAAGCACACCCCCCCAGTTTTACATGCTTGTTTTATTAATTAACTATAATCACTAATTATTATCAAAGTATCATGTAAAACTAGGGGGGTGTGCAAATCATCTTAGTTTCAGCGGTTCTAGTTAGCAACAATGTTAACCAGCCGCCCTTTAACAACAATTATTTTGCGAACGGTTGCATCTTCAAGAAAGCGTTTCACGTTTTCATTTTCTAACGCCAGAGCTTCAACCGTTGCATCATCAGCATCCACATCCACATCAACCTTGCCGCGTAATTTTCCATTGAGTTGAATCATCATTTGGATTTTTGACTGCTCTAATGCGCTGTCATCAAGTTCAGGCCACAGTTCATCCATCACTTCGCTATCATTACCTAGGTTTTCCCATAGGTTTTGCGCGACATGAGGCATGATCGGCGATAGCATCAATACGATCTTTTCTAAGGCTTCATGGCGAACCGCCTGACCTTGCTCACTATCGTCTTTGAATTTAGAAAGCTCGTTAATCAGCTCCATATTTGCGGCGATTGCTGTATTAAAGGTGTATCGACGTGACATATCATCGGTTACCTTTTTTAAGGTGTTATAAACCTTACGGCGCAGTTCTTCCTGTGCATCGGTTAGCTCATCTACCTCGAATGCTTTAGCGGGGTTGCCTGAAAGATGTACAAACACCTGTCGCCACAAACGTTTAATAAAACGGTTTGCGCCTTCAACGCCTGTATCAGACCATTCCATGCTTTGATCAGGCGGTGCGGCAAACATTGAGAACACGCGCAAGGTATCTGCGCCGTATTTTTCGATTAACTCAGCAGGATCAACACCGTTATTTTTTGATTTCGACATTTTGCTCATGCCATCGGTTTCTACCTTCCTGCCTTGATCATCTGTAATTTTTAATATCTTACCTTTTTCACTACGCTCAATCGTTACATCTTTTGGGGCAATCCATTCTTTCCCACCAGATTCACCGTCAATGTAATATGTATCCGCCAATACCATGCCCTGCGTGAGCAAGTTAGTAAAAGGCTCATCACACTCAATCAAGCCTTCATCACGCATCAGCTTGTTAAAGAAGCGCGCGTATAAAAGATGAAGAACCGCGTGTTCGATACCGCCCACATATTGATCAACAGGTAACCAATAGTCTGCGCGCTCATCCAACATGGATTTATCATTATCAGGCCCTGTGTAACGCGCGTAATACCACGATGACTCAAAGAAAGTATCAAACGTATCAGTCTCTCGCGTTGCTGATTTGCTACATTTTGGGCAACTCGTTTCGTAAAATTCAGGCATCTTCTTAATCGGCGAAGAACCAGAATCGTCAAACTTAATATCCGTAGGAAGCTCTACGGGTAAATCTTCATCAGGCACAGCCACCGCACCACAATCATCACAATAAATAATCGGAATCGGGCAACCCCAATAACGCTGTCGAGAAACCCCCCAGTCGCGCAAGCGATAATTAATCGTTTTGCGCCCTGCTTTCGCTTCTTGTAAGTAGTCTGCAATGCTATCAAGGGCTTCATCTGAAGTTAACCCAGTAAACTCACCCGAATCAATCAGCACGCCTTTTTCGAGAAAAGCGCCTTCTTTCATATTGATACTGTTAGCGACTGATTCACAACTTGATGTGATGACTTGCTTGATGTCTAAGCCATATTTATTGGCAAAATCCCAATCACGCTCATCGTGTGCAGGCACTGCCATCACCGCGCCAGAGCCGTAACTCATCAAAACAAAATTTGCCACCCAAACTGGCACGCTTTCACCCGTTATAGGGTGAATAGCATAAATACCTGTTGCAAAACCTTTTTTCTCCATCGTCGCCATTTCGGCTTCGGTGGCCTTCATGTTTTTGCATTCTTCGATAAAGTCAGTTAGTTCAGGGCTTTCAACGGCCGCACGCTTCGCTAACGGATGTTGTGGCGCAACGGCTAAATAACTCACACCCATTAAGGTATCGGGGCGCGTTGTGAATACGCTTAGCGTTTCTTCACTATTTTCTAAACCAAACTCTAGCTCAATACCTTCTGATCGCCCTATCCAGTTTTCCTGCATGGTACGAACTTGCTGTGGCCAGTTTTCTAGTTTACGAACATCATCTAATAGTTCATCAGCATAGGCTGTGATTTTCAAAAACCACTGATCAATCTCGCGCTGTTCTACCACAGCACCCGAACGCCAGCCACGCCCATCAACCACTTGCTCATTGGCTAAAACCGTATTATCGACAGGATCCCAGTTCACCGTTGCTTTTTTACGATAAACCAAGCCTTTTTCAAACAGCTTTAAAAAGAACCACTGCTCCCAGCGATAATAGTCAGGCTTACAGGTTGCTAACTCGCGCGACCAATCGTAGGCAAAACCCATCGTTTTAAGTTGTGCGCCCATTTCAGCGACATTTTGATCTGTCCACTCTGCGGGTGGAACATTGTTTTTAATCGCTGCATTTTCTGCGGGCAAACCAAACGCATCCCAACCCATAGGTTGTAGAACATTCTTACCCTGCATGCGTTGAAAGCGTGAGATCACATCGCCGATGGTGTAGTTACGTACGTGCCCCATATGGAGCTTACCGCTCGGATACGGGAACATCGACAGACAGTAGTATTTTTCCTTATCAGGATCTTCGGTAACTTCAAAAGACTTATTGTCTTCCCACATTTTTTGCACTGTGGGTTCGATAGCTTTATGGTTATATTGTTCTTGCATACGATACTTACAGTATTTCTTCTCGATTCTTTTTAAAAGCGCCAAAGATACTGTACATTGTTGGGGGAGTGAGAGGATACCGAGGATTTTATAAAGTCGCTACTTTTTCGGGCAGATAGTTTATTAAATTATTCTATGGCTGGAAAATGTTTTAGTACATAGACAAGTTCTCTGATCAATAAATAATATGGTGTTTGTTTTTGAGTAGCTTGGTTAATTATAAGCTTAACCCCTTTAATTTAATCCGTGTACACTTATGAATGCATTTACCGATAAACTTCAAAAAGACTTAATGAATAGCATCTTACAACAAGAAATAATTCAACACTTAGAGGCTGAAACAACAAAATCGGGTTGGACTATCTCTCACAAATCAATTGAGTCACGAGAATGCCAAATATATAAAGCATCCTGTGATAACTATCATCACGATATAGCAATCAAAGTTTATCGAAAAGGCTTTTCGCTTTCCATTGATCAATACACTGCCATGGAAAATAGCGCCGATATACTCAATCAGCCTAATAGTAAGTATCGAGTACCTCAATGCTATGGTTATTTGACCCATCAAAAAATATATATGATGGAGTGGATAAATGCCCCAACACTACAATATCGTTTATTACGCTTCTGTTATCACAATAAAAAACAGCAAAATGATATGGCTAGGGCTTTTATCTGGTTAAAAAAATATCATTTACGCCATGGAGAACTAAAAAGAAAGTCTGTGGATATTGACTGGTATTTAAAAGACTTACAAAACTATATACAAAAACTTGACCCTGACAGGCAATTACAAAAAGACGATATCTTTATCAAGGGGCTAGCTGCCATTAAATCAAAGGCTACGTTATTTAATAACTTTTCTGTTCCTTTTGCAGCGCCACATAATGACTTTACACCCTCAAATATCTTAATGGATGACAATATTACTACAGGTATTGATTTGCACGACGCTCCACTAAAACCAATATGTAATGAGCTTGCTCTCCAACTCAGCTACCTATCGACGGGCTATATAAACATGTTGACCAAAAGACACATGAAAAAACCACCACAAGAATGGGAGATATTAAACACCGTCTTGAATGCTTATGATTACCCAACAGATTCTCAGCAAAGAAACTTCTTTCTATATGTTTTTTTGTATCAATTACTGCGCCGTTGGCTTGTGGTTTTTGAGAGAAACAAAAGCCGCCGCACTCCTGTCTTAGATATTTGGAGCCTACAAAATAAAAAAAAGGTTGTTGATGGCGTATCTCAAGTACTAATAAATATACCAGAAGCTAACAATGATACTAAAGATTGATATTTAATATTTACACGCCTACCTCCAATACCAAATGAAAACTATAAAATATCTTCAAAATATACTAGACTAAACTTTTAACCCTCTAGGAAATCACCCATGAAAAATATCGGAACCACGCTATCCTCCTTTATAATTGACGAACAACGCAAACTCGGCACCAAAGCCAGTGGCGAGTTCACAGGGCTTCTTAACGACATTACAATCGCTTGTAAAGGTATCGCAGACCTCGTTAACAAGGGCGACCTTGCGGGGGTTTTAGGCGCTACTGAAAACGAAAATTCCATGGGCGATGTACAAAAGAAAATGGACTTAATCGCTAATGACATGTTTATCGATGCGCTTGAAAACAATGGTCACTGTGCGGGTATGGCATCAGAAGAGTTAGATGATATTCTCACTCTGCCTGAAGGCAAGCCTCGTGGGCATTACTTGGTTACATTCGACCCATTAGATGGTTCGTCAAATATGGACATCAATATGGATGTCGGCGCGATCTTCTCTGTATTAAAAGCACCACCTGGCAAAGAAAACCCAACAGCTGAAGATTTTGCAAAACCAGGTACTGAGCAAGTTGCAGCAGGTTACTGTTTATACGGCCCTTCAAGCATGATGGTATTAACCACAGGCAACGGGGTAAATGGCTTCACTCTGGATACGGCTATCGGTGAGTTCATCCTCACACACCCTGACATGATGATTCCTGAAGATACCGCAGAGTTTGCCATCAACGCATCAAACCAGCGTTTTTGGGAAAAACCCGTACAAGATTACATCGCAGATTGTATCCAAGGAGAAGAAGGCAAGCTAGGCAAGCGTTACAATATGCGCTGGGTTGCGGCAATGGTGGGCGAGATTCACCGTATTTTATGTCGTGGCGGCGTTTTCTTATATCCGATTGATGAGCGCAACCGTGAAGTAGGCGGAAAACTGCGTTTATTATACGAAGGCAACCCAATGGCGATGATTGTAGAACAAGCAGGCGGCGCGGCAGATACAGGTTACGGACGTATTATGGATGTTCAACCCAATGGCGACCCACACCAACGTGTACCAGTAATTATGGGTTCTAAGAACGAAGTGAATAAGGTTCTTGAGTACCATAAAAACGCTTAGCTAGATTACCCATACTCCCTACGATGTATGTTAATAAGCATGAAAAAAAGAGCCTATAAATAGGCTCTTTTTTTTTTCGTTTAATAATTATTACTAATTATTTTCCAACAGGATCCGTCCAATAGATAGATTCAACATCTGCCACATTACTAACCGAGGCTTCTGTATTTTTCTTACCTATACGAATATCAAACAAATGCGCACAATTATCACCTGTACACTCTAGCTGATTTGCTACGGTTTGAGGTGTGCCTGGAATTTCACCTGATGCGATAACTTCAAACACATCGTTATCATTTAAGTCACTATCCGCATCATCTAGATTAGAGCTAGCTTCACCGGTCAATATATCCATTATATAAATACGCCCATGAGTTCCTGCTACAGTACAAATATTGCTTGAGTCATCTATGTCTGCTGGCTCTGGCACTAAGGTAGTAAACATCAAAGAGCCTTCAAAAGTCATAGATGTTGCTAATACTTTTTCTCCTTCCTCTCCAAATTCCACATACCAACCTTTCTTTTTATGACCACTGCTATCTTCAAGATTAGTAATTGCTTTATCATCAGCTTCACCACCAAAACCTTCATCATGAGTTAGCGTAGTTTTACCGTTTTCAGCTTTACCTATTTCAACTTTTGCTAAATCTCCGATCACAATTGGGTCATAGTCACTTGGTAATGCTGCTAAAGGTGATCTATCTAATAGTACAAACATATGATCATTGATAATATCATTCACAGGGTGAGGACGAAGACCGCTACCGATAGACACCGTATAAATCAACTGACCATTTGCACGAAGCATTGCAACATCAGGCTCATTGTAAAACTTGCGTGAATTAGCACTGCTACCACCAAGGGTCGCAAACTTTTCCAGTGTTGATCTTCCTGTAGTTAAGTCCTCACCTAAATCCAATCTCCACACATCTCCACCTGTATCTGCAAAGTACATTCTATCGAGCAAACCATTTCGGTTTACATCCAAAATGCGCGCACCACCAGGGATAGCATGTGTTAATTCTGAATAGTTGTTAACCTTGCTGCTCATTTTCCAAAGAAGGTGTCCATTACTTGCATTTACAATGTAAATATTCTTACCTTCATCTGCCGTAATATTACCTGTGACACTAGCCTCTGTATAAGATTCACCTTTACCATAGTCTTGATCAATATCATTACCGCCAGTAAATATAACAGCGGGTGTTTTTGTTCCATCAACCAAAACATTCGCGATATAAGGCATAGACCAAGTTTGACCAAGATCAGAAAACCCTGATGTGTCGTTATTTATTACCCATTTAAGTATAGGGCGATCAATATTGGTTACATCCAACGCGTAATATGAATGACCTCCTCTACGCAAACCAAAATACAACCAAACATGCTCAGACCCATCAACATTTCCGTTATTGTTTTCATCATTATGCCAATAACTAATCTGACCATCTATACCATATTTATGCTCACCTTCGCCTGTAAACTGATTGCTTACATTCTTAAGTAGCTCTTTAGGCATAAAGGCAAACTGTTCTAAGCCAGTAGAAGCATCAAAGGCATGAAGATAACCTTCATTGGTTGCGGCAAAGATGTATTGTCTTTTACCACTACCTTGATCATCTGCTGTTTGATACGTTATGACCACTGGCTCTGAGTGCAACATATCACCCATATGCAAACGTGCGCTACCTACATTATTATCACTATCAGGATCAAAGTTAGGGTCAGCTATACCATCAGTCCAGCCTCGGATGTAATTAATCAACTTATCTTTATAATCCGACATTTCTTGTTGCGAAGGCTGGTTAGGAAGCGTAGAAAGATCAAGCCCCAACAAATTCGTTGTAATTGCACTACTGGTATTAATAGTATTGTTAATACCTGTAGCTAGTGAAATATTTGTATTACCCGTAAGGTTTGAATATAACTTACGCGCACCAGGGTCAGTCAATAAGCTAGCAGTACCACCAGCTTCTACCACATCACCATCAGGGGTGGCACTTTTTGACCATTCATCCCATGCAGTATCTTTGAACAAACCTTGCTCAGTCATTGCATCAATATAATCATCATCGGCATTACTATTAGCAATAAGACGATCTTCAGGCCTTCCTCGTATGCTACGATGACCGCCATCATCAACTAACTTAAATTTCTTTAGGTTACCTGACCAACGTGAGCTATTTCTTTTATCAAATACAGGGATATAAATATCATCCTCATGCTCCAAACCACTTTTAACGTTTACACTGTAACCAGGTGAAGCCTGAGAGCGAGCTTCTTGAGCAATTTCATCTAGTAAACTTTTAAATGCTGCTGCCAATTGAGCTTCATTTTGTGCAGGGAAATAACCTTCTTTATTATCTGTTTCAATATCATCTACTACGGTTACTAGGTCTTTTAAATACTCTTCTGCCTCATCACTAATACCTGATGAAAAACCGATGACAAAGGTATTCACTAAATTTTGTCCATTAACATCTGAGATTAGGTCAGCATTAGGAATTTCCGTGCCCTCTAATGTAATACCTGCCAAATGGTGTGTTAACTCTTTACCACAAGCTCCATTTTTAAAACCACTAGGGCTATTATTACAGCTAGCATAATCAGCGCTAATCATAGATCTTACTTCATCATAGGCCTTCGGCTTTGAGTTAATATCTTCGTATTCAGGTTGTCCATCTGACATTAGAATGACATTATTACTCTGACATTCAGAAACGATCGGAGTGATATATTTAGGAACTGGTTTCTTGGAATCTTTACAAAGAGAATATGTACACGACCTATCTCGCGTACTAGGTCCGCGGGCTAAACATTGACCACCAGTATAACGCCTACATCCTCCCTCACCCCATTCTGCACAAACTCTAGGATCCCTTTCTGTACACGGTCGATACCATCCAGACGTACGACATGAGTGTTCAGTAGCTGCACAGTTGGAAGCTAGTCCAGGCCCACTTGGAGCAAAACGATCAGCTGGGCATTTATGACCCCCTGTTTCTCCATTTCTCCATTTTGCTATATTATTATTCCGAATAATATGCTCTTTTGGCCTAGCATCGCATGAGTCTACATTTGTCGTAGATGTAATTGGAAGTACCTCATTAGGGTCTGGATGCGCATAAGTTGTTGGGTGTGATGCCCATTTTTTATTAGCTCTACCATTTCCAAAAAAAAGATCTTCACCTTTATAATAAAGGGCTGCTTCATAAAGCGCATCAACAATAGGTGTATAACCGTTAGGCTCCCAATCATTAGTAATTTCGCTTAAAAAATTACCTACTGTTACGGAGGCATTAGGCTGAGGAATTGCACTCAGGGACCAATTAACCGCACCACTTACCGTCAATGCACGCTCTACAATTGGTCTTGCAAGACTATTCACAGGACTAACTGCAAACTTTATACCATTTGCTTTTTCTTTACGATTTCCTGTAACATCACCATAGTTCATAACACCAACACTTAAATTTGTAGGCGCATCCGCTAATACTATTCTCAGTGCATCCTGCATAACTTGCATACGTGTTTTGAGGCCTGGAGGAGCACTATATTGAATCTTCAAAATAGCGGGTTCAACATTATTATTATTTCTAGCAGAATTAAACGCATACGCCGATCGAATGCCTGTTCCTTCAATTTTAAATGCTATGGCATTGTTTTCTCTCCACCCTGTTCTATTAACAATCATTTGAACTAAGTTTGTTAGATCAGGGGTTTTTTGAGCGGGACCATTTTCATTTTGAGTTATCCATGGCGCGGGAACCCATGCTACTGGGTTAGAATCATAATAGTTCCTAGATCCTATATTAGATACACCACCTCCATAGCGTATAGCATTATTACTTGCTTCAACAAAGATATTTAAGTTTGTTGCTTCAGAGTGCATATCATAATCATTGCCATCTGCTGTAAACTGAATAGAAGCAGAAATAATATTAGTACCTTGAGGGATATTGATATCCGTAAAACGTAAACCTACTCTTTGTTGTTGCGGAGAAGTGTTTTCACGAATGCTTGGCGAATCATCTTTCCAATCCATGGTCATACCAATGTCACTACTACCACGGTTTGTTCTTAAATCATTTCTAATAGCTCTTCTAGTGCTTGCCGTACTAGTTATCCATTCTTCCGCATCATCACTCCCATGTGTTATTGGAAAACTTGCTGTAATTGTAGTATTCTCCGTACTAGTTCCCGCAACTGGATAAGACATACTGAACGAATTATCCATCACAAATAACACATTACTATTCACTTCACTTTCTGTGAAAAATACTTCTGTGTCATCTGCCTGAGCAGTAAAGACAGTAGTCATTAGCAATAAGCTTTGTATTAGCTTAAGTGACTTTTTTGTAATGTTAATTTTCATAATTGACAGTATTCCAAAATTATTTTTATTTATTGTATTTACTCGATCTCATTCTTATGTTGGATCGTATTTTAATTCTTTATAAGGTTTCCCTTGCTTCCACCAGAGGGCACCATTTTTCCTGCACCGTGATGATGCCTATCCTTAGCTGCAGAGTTTTGCCCAGTCCTTTTCACCTGAAAATCATACAGGTCACATTTAGGGACAGAGGGACCTATGCCACTTGCTGCTCCATTTCTTTCACAATCGTAGTTTTTTACTGGTAATTCGGTGATTATTTCTGTAATTCTATTATCGGTATTAAAATCACTAGTGAATTTAAATTGATCCGCTTCTCCTGTTACATTACCTTCAAACCCCGTTGTGCCAAGTGTTTGGTTTAGTTTAGATATATGTGTTAATTGCTTTAGTTGATTTCCTGTTGTTTGAAACAAAACCATTTGTTGTTGATCATTACTTGATACCAGCAAATCTAACATAGAAATTTTAGTCGCTGACACACTTACAATTGTCATCAACAGTAGAAACACAAGGCTGGTTACTAAAGTTGCACCTGCTTGCTTGTTTTTATATTTTTTGTTTAAAAAGATCATTGTAATAGCGCTCCTTTATTCTGGTTAGCTAGATGAATAGTGGTTGTGTAAACGCGATATAGACGTCGAAGTTCAGCTGCTATTGCTACCCTATCGTCAAGTAAAGTATATTCGTTTTGAGTGCTAGGAATATCCAGTAAATCATCTTGAGAGTGCACCAGTAAGGCAATCTGCACGCTGATTACAGATCCCCAAGCACTCTCGACATCTAATGCTGTTGCATTTTTATAGACTGCCGTACCATCATCTTTTTGTACTCCATAAAGAATTTGCATGGCTTCTATATTGTCGGCTATTACTTGGTCTATGCCACTTCGGCTTCCATCACAACTCAATGCGCCTGAATCTATTCGAAATGTGCTGTAAATTTTGGCTTCCATTGTATTGTCCATACCTGCATTAGGATCAGCACTACAGGCGACTGACCGAGTATCTCGTAATGTTGCTCGCCCTCCACAATCGTAAAATACTTTTGCTTTGTCATTTTGATTAGCTACAGTTGTATCACAGCTTGCTTGTCCTGCGATACAAGGGTTATCAGCGAGTGAAACTACGGTAATTACATCGCCACTAACGACACCATCTGCACCTCCACCATCTTGATCTCTTGTTTGTTGCTGTGCTGCTGGAAGTGCCACATCTCTATCAATTGCGCCACCTCGACACTTTGGCGTTGCTAATAAGGGCGTATCTATTGTCGTGAAAAATGCCTTATCGATTGGCATATTGTGCATTGATGGATAACCTGCATGTAAAATTGATTGGCGTAAGGCTGAAATTGCGGCACGTGCATTTGCATCCATACTACTAATTGCATCACGCGTACGGTCTGAGCCTTTGGTGCTAATAAACATGGTTATTACACCACCTAATAAAAACAAACCGATCATCATCGCAAGCAATAGCTCAATTAATGAAAAACCACTCTGTGATCTTTTCTTTTTTTGAACATGATGTTTTTTAGTATTTATATTCATTTTATTTTTTAGCAATCACTTATGGAATGACAGGTACGGTTAACGTGAGGGCTTGTATATTTCCGTTATTGATATTGCCATCACTATCTTTCTGCCTTGCATCTATACTGGTCTCACCCCAACCTATTGTTACATCATGTTGAGCACGTATAACACCCACTGCAGTAACACAACTACCCACACAACTTATATCCAAGCTACCATTAACCAGTAAATTTTGGATTCCTCCTTCTCTGCCTGACCCTGTGTCCATTCCACAAAAAACCTCTTGGAGATCAAATTTTGCTTTATCTTGAGCAGAGCAATCGGTCGAGCCTCGGCAAGCTGTCTCTGTAGTAGCACACTGAGTTCCATCGTCGTAAAACCCGCCTCGAACACCATTAGAGTTGGCACGCATACGATCGGCTAAATCCATTACCAGCATATTTGCCACATTACGAGAATGTGCATTGTTTGTGCCTTTTAAAGAAGCTATTTGTAAACCACCCAGACCCAATAAACCAATACTGAGTATAATCATGCTGATAAGTACTTCTAAGAGCGTAAGGCCTTTTTGTTTATTAAGTGTTTTTTGCATTTTATGTTATTCATTATTTTAATTATTGATACAACTTGTACAGCTAAAACTGGTGTTTAATTAACTCTTAATATAAATAAAGAGATCACCACTAACAATTATTTTTATATAAGGTGCATTTATACCGTGTTTCGGCAGATTTTCAACTCTTATCAGAAACTATCCGATAGAAGGTAAGACTAAAGGGGTGACAGAAACATGAGTAAATCACGGTTTAAGATATTAGACCATGTAAAACTAGGGGGGTGTAATTAGGCTAACAATCTTACAACACAGTAAGTCCGCCCATATAAGGCTGTAACTCCTCTGGCACACGAATACTGCCATCTGCTTGTTGGTAGTTCTCTATTATGGCAACCAATGTACGCCCTACTGCTAAGCCTGAGCCATTCAGTGTGTGCAGTAATTCTGGCTTGCCTTTCTCATTTCTAAAGCGTGCTTGCATACGGCGTGCTTGGAAGTCTTTCATATTTGAGCAAGAAGATATTTCTCGATAGGTATCTTGTGCGGGTAGCCACACTTCTAAGTCGTAGGTTTTGCTGGCAGAAAAGCCTGTGTCACCCGCACAAAGCACAACTTTGCGATACGGTAGTTCTAGCTTTTGTAGAATTGCTTCGGCGTGAGAGGTAAGGTTTTCTAGTGCTTCTTCTGATTCTTCTGGCTTTACAAAATGCAATAGTTCAACTTTTTCAAACTGATGCTGGCGAATCAATCCACGTGTGTCGCGCCCGTATGAACCTGCTTCTGATCGAAAACAGGGCGTATGCGCGGTATATCGCATCGGTAGTTGATCTGCCTCTAGAATATCATCACGCACTAGATTTGTGACTGGCACTTCGGCTGTGGGAATCAAATAGTAGTTTTGCTCACCTTCGAGCTTAAACAAGTCTTCGGCAAACTTGGGCAACTGCCCTGTTCCGTAAAGACTGTCTTCATTCACCATGTAGGGAACATAGACTTCCCTGTAGCCATGTTCACTGGTATGTGTGTCGAGCATGAATTGAATCAACGCGCGGTGCATTCTTGCCATACCATCGCGCATCACGACAAAACGTGAGCCTGTAAGTTTGCTGGCAGATTCAAAATCCATCAGCCCATCTCTTGCGCCTAGATCAACGTGATCTTTTGGCTCAAAATCAAACTGAGGAATCTTACCCCATGTGCTGACTTCTACATTGTCGTCTTCAGTTTTACCCATCGGCACGCTGTCTTGCAATAGATTAGGAATACCCATCACGATGTCGTCAATTTCTGTTTGCAATGCGGATAAATCTTGTTCAGCCGTTTTGAGTTTATCGCCTAAGTCCGCCACTTCTGCCAATAAGGGCTGAATATCTTCGCCTTTGGCTTTGGCTTGCCCGATTGATTTTGAGCGCGTATTACGCTCATTTTGTAAATCTTGCGTGGCTGTTTGTAGTGTTTTACGCTTGTCTTCTAATGATTGGAATTGTGCAGTATCCAGATCGAAGTTTCGTTTTTTTAATTGCTCAGCAACGCCTGCAAGATCATTTCTTAATAATTTTATATCTAACATTTTTTATCTTTTTACCATT
>CAYOHT010000020.1:0-15905 GCA_964403815.1 uncultured Cocleimonas sp. | reverse complement strand
ATGAGCTACTCCCGCATACACCTATACTGGAGTAGTCATAGTCGCTATACCCATACACTCCTATTGACTGCCCTGACCCGGCAACACCTATAGGTTGGTCTCGACCATACATAGCAACATCATAATCTACCCCAGCTACATTTATTGCTCCTGTGGACCCTGTAGCTTCTATACTAGCCCCTGTAATAGTAGACCCATTAATAGTAGCCCCTGTAATAGTTCCTGTAGCTGTAACGTCCTCAGCAAATATCTCATTAACACGTATCTTATCAGCCCCTATTGTACCATCAACAACCATATCACCGTGTACAATTAACGCTGTATTATCAATCCAGTTAGACCCGTTAAAAGTATATATATTAGTCCAACCATTGGTATTGTGTGTATTGGTCAATACTAACTGATCCCCTGTAAGAGCCGTAACGTAAGGTGTTCCAACAGAGGCATTAGCCCAAGCTACTCGCCTAGCTGCCTCCGGGTAACCAGCTGCAGATCTAGTAGTTATTGTATTATATGTAAGTATTGCTGAACCCCTCTCACCAGATAAAGTCATCCACGCATTATTATTACGGGTATATAGTAGGTTAGGCGTTACATCTGTACGCCTATATATTGACCCTTCTGGTTCATTACTTGTAGGCACACCTACTCCACTAGTACTTGTAGCCCTATCTTCAATGTTATTTATACTTACTTTACCGTTAAAAGTAATCTCTGGGGTAGCTCCATTAGCGTCTATAGTAAAAGGTGAGGTACTACCCGTTTCTTGGTCGTTAGTAAACTTAAGGTTAGTGGCATTAACCCAAAACTCACTATTGTAAGGTGTAGCTTCTGAACCATCTCCACCACCTGTAGTCTTAAGACCAAAGCCAGAAGAGTAATATTTACCTCCAATAAGAGACTTATTATTATACTCAAAAGCCGTAGTTACTATACCGTTGGTCTGTGTCTTAACCTTCGTATTTATACCTGACTCAGCCCCAAACTTATTCAAACCAGTACCTAAAAACGCATCTAAGTCTTTCCTCCAACCTGCTAGAGCTAAAAAAGACTTACCATCTATTATACGTATCCATACACCACTCTGGTACTCAAATACGTGCTTATACAGAGTAGGTACTGTAGTTTCTACGTACTCTTCTGATATAGGGTCTAAAGTCTGTATAGTTTCAGTACCGTGCTCAATAGCAGCTATCAAATCTCCTTCACTTATTAAACTACTACCATAAGCTACCCAGCTACCCCCTACATAATTCATTAGCAATCTAGTGCCTACTGTAAGAGCAAACTTAGGGACTATTCTATTATCTGCGGGATCAGTCCCTACTACAATATCTCCTGGAACTCCTGGGTTATCTTCGTGTATTGCATAAAAAGTTGTGGTCTTACGATCAGCTAACCCTTGTGCGTTTAAAGCTAGTACATAAGCATTCTGGCTATCAGTATCTGATATAATCGCCCAAGTAAAGCCATCAGCGTCTGTACTAATAGGTGAGGTAGTATCTACAGTAGTGCGTATAAACTTATGTGAGTTAACGTACTCTCTAGTACCATTCACAACTACGTACTTTATGTAAACATCTCCTACGTGAGCAGTCCTACTATCAGTATTTCCTGAAGTAACATCTTCAGCCATCCAAGTAGCGTAAGGTTCTGCTGTCATGACCATCTCATCATCATCCAAACTGTTTGTGTCAGACTTCAGTATTACATCGTGTGTATCAGTATGTGTAACTGTAACACCGTCGTTCTGGTCTTTAAGGACCTGTACATCTTGTAACAGACCATCCCCTAAAGTATTTCCTTCTGAGTCAATACCTACATAGGTATATAACTCCTCAGTAGCGTTTGCTGTAGCAAGTAATCCTGTTTCAGGGTCAGCCATCTGAGTAGTAAGAGTATCAAAACTAGTAGCGGAAGAACTCTGTAAATCACTATGTGCTAACTGTATACTATCTACAACTGACCTTATACTACCACTGTCAAGACTAGCTTCTACTTGTTGATTAGCTAATACGCTAACTTCTTCTGGGGTAGCCCTAGCCAAAGCTAGCGTAGTTACATCTGCTATACTAGAAGCTACTGTAGCGTTAAGCTGAGTTATTCTAGTATTAACTATACCCTCTAAAGTAGCTCTGTAGTTAATATTATCTACGTAGTTATTATTAGCTATGTCTATACTAGCTACAGCACTACTTATGTCTGCTATAGCTCCATCTAGGCTAGTTAATGAATTAGCTAACCTAACACTAAGTACGCTATCAATAATACTAAGTAACCAAGTAGGTGCCTCATCTGCTGTAACAGAAGCAAATAGTCCATCACCAACAATAGCGTATTCAGACTTACGTGCCTCTACAACTTCGTCACTACTACTTACATCTACTATAGAAGTACTAGTATCTAACTCGTGGGTAGTACTGACTAGGTCTACGTCTGTAGTGTCTATATCAATCGACATATACTTCACCCACCTTAGCTATAAACTTACCGTTACCTGCAGTATCAGCTATTATTATTAAACTGTAATTACTTCTTAGGTAATACTTATCTTCAGGAGCACCTCTTAGACTATCTAATACAGAAGCGTCTGCAATAGATAATGTTAGCTTAACCTTACCATTAAGTAATGGTTCCATCTTAACCATTTCTTTGGTAAGTATTACTGTACTATTTTCAAGGCCCCTTAACTCGCAACTAAAGGTATCAGTTGGTGTTAGTTCAAGAGGCAGTGTAGTTCCGTTAGCTTTAATGGTAAACTCAAAGGTATTCTCTACACCTCTAGTAATTACAAATTTGTCTGTTAAGCATGTCGACATTAAGTTTCTCCAAACAAAAAAGGGTCAATTAAGGCCCTTATTATACCAAATAATAGTTATAAGTCTAGCTAGGTTTTTTATCGCTGTAGGAAACGTTGTAACGCTTTCTTTTAGACATCACGCCTAACCCTGAATTAGGATTAGTAAGATGAACTACCAAATCCCTCTCCATAACATTAGATAAGTGTCCTAGTGTAACCTCTACTTCCATGTTTAAAGGTATAATACGCTTACCTAAATCAAACAATAAGCTACTACATGTTGCCATTACCGTAGTTGCTTGATTATTTACTCGTGTATCATTATCTACAATAGTTACTATTACAGTCTTTCTTGCCTCTCTTTCTCTACTTTGAGCTAATGCTACTCGATCAGCTTGTGTCCATTCTTTAGGCCCTTTACGTACTGCCGATACTGTGCTTTCCTGTACAGCTTCAACTGGTGGTGTAAGTGCCTGATCATAATGAGCATCAATCTTTGCTTGCAACTTTACTACTCCTGTAGACACATGATAACTTATACCTAAGTCATCGGCTTCTTTTTTTAAATCTTTTATATTAGACATATTCTAATTCCTCGTTGGGTTATTTAGTGGTTTAGTAATTATTGTACATAACCCCACACCGTGTGGGATTACACTTAAACCTACCTAAGTAGGTCAGTTAACTACTTTATCGAGAAACACAAACTAGTGTTTTAAGTAAAGCTTCTTCTTTCAAGATAATACCTGCAAACCAGAAACGGTAAGAGTAGAATCCTTTAGTACCAAAAGGGTTAGTTGTAGTAATAACTCCTGGTGTTACAGAGTTAAACTTGATCTTACCATGCCCTTTAAGTCCTACAGTAGCAAATGAACCTTCGGTAGGGAACAAGATAGGGTGAACTGTGAAGTTACCACGATCTGCAGCTACTGCCGAAGTTAAATCTGTTGCCCCTACGATGTTCAAATTACCTACGTAGTTCTGTGGAGGTACTGCACCATCCTCATAGTGAACAGCAGACTCAGACTGAATGAAACGTACATCAGCAATCTTACCTTGTTCACCTTGAGCACGGTTACCTGCAGCAGCATAAGTATCAACTGGGTACCATTGTTGAGTAGTCTTACCATTCAAGGCTACAGAACCACTCTGTACAGTCTGTAAATCAAACAAAGTCTGAGCGTCTACAATAGCCTGGTAACCAGCATTTACTGTAACAGTACCTACTTTAACCGAACCATCAATAAGCTTAGTATTTGTCTTAGCACGGTTACGTACAAGCTTCTGAGCAGACTTACGTATAAGGTCAAAAGAAACCTTGTAATCCGAATCATCAGCACCTGAAGCCTGAGTAGCACCCATTAAAGAATTACTAGTAGCTGAACTAGGGTAAAGTACTGTAGGAGTAGTAAGTAACTCCTGCTGTATTAAATCTTCATTCCTAGAACCTGCTAAACTACCCATTTCTTCATGATAGTGCATAATCATACTATCTTCTGAGAACATTTCAACTTCATCAGTATACTTAAGCATTTCACCATAAGATACCATATCTGTAGAAACAGTAATCTTAGTGACAGAACGCTCATTACCTTCGCCCATACCTTCAGTAACAACTGCTGAAGCAAGAGAGTTAGTCATATCTGTAATAGAACGACCACTTAAGTATCCTTTAGTAGCGAAGTCTGCAGCACCTATAGATCTATCATACATGTGCTCATACTTAGATACCTTATACGTTTTACCCTGACCTTTCTTTAAACTTCTTCTATCTGCATACTGACCGTATACATTGTGCATACCTGCACTTTTAATACCTGCTCTGTCATACATGTGTGTGTATGAGTTAGCACCCGCAGTACTGTTAGTACCATTACCATAAACGTTAGTAGCCATTAGTTATTCTCCTTAAACATTAGCTTGAGTATAGGGTTAATTCCCACTACTCATTATCTTTTCATAAAGCTCGTCAAACTCACTCTCACTCAAATCCATAGCATTAGTAACTTTAGTAGCCGAACTTCTTTTATTGGTTACCCTGGCTTTTTTCCTTTCGGTAGAAGCTTTCTTGGCAGCCTCTCGCTTAGCTCTAGCATCTTTAACAGACTTAACCTTTTCAGCTTCTTTAGCTTTCGCTAGTTTCACTTTCTTAGCCTCATCTGCTGCAGTTTTACTAGCTAACTGGCGAGATCTATTATCTGACTCCCTAACACTTTCTCGTGCTAAGGTATCATTGTACTGTTGAACAGCCATATTGTAATAATCTAAATCAGAACTTTTAGCTCCACCATAAACTTTCAACTTGTCAGCAAGTGGTTTAATCTTCTGGTACATACCAGATTGAATCTCACTATGTAGCCCTTGTATAATACTAGGGTCTTCATGTGCAGCCTTCCACGATCTATCATCCCACTCTTTTTCAAGAATATTTTTAGTAGTAGAAAACTCTATATCGTTCTCAATACTAGTTATTACATCTACTACGGCTAGGTCTTTTTCATCCCTACCATAATCATTAGCTACATAACTTTTGTCACTATCCATATCTAAATCGAGAACGTCTACGTCTGTTCGTTTAGCTATTTCAGCAATTGCTTGTTTGTTGCCCTTAAAAGCGTCTATAAGTAAGTTAAGGTCTTTTTCACCAATGTTAGCTTGGTCTAATGCGTCTACTCGTTTTCTGACCTTAGCTATACCTTGGGTCTTCTTTGAATAATCCATTGCCTGTCCAAACACTTGTGGAAACATTTCAAGCTGTTCTTTCTCTGTAAAACTATACTCTACTCCGTTAGCCTTAAACTTAGTTACCTTCTGCTCTCGTTGTGAATTATCTTCCAATTCCTCAGTAGTATCAGTAGTCTTGTCCTCACCTTCTACAGACTCCCCGTCAGGAGTTTCCGTATCAGTGTCTTCAAGGTCCTCTTCTTCTTCTGTCTCACCTTCATCTTCATCACTATCATTATGGTCTTCAGTTCCTTCGTCAGGGTTTTCTGGAGAACCACTATATAATTCTGTTTCGTCTTCAAGATCTTCAATATCTTCAAGGTCCTCTTCAACGTCTTCTTCATCAACATCTTCAGAGTCAATTTCCTCAGTGTACTCAAGAATCTCTTCTTCTTGTATTTCTTCTTCTAGAATTTCAGTTTCGGGTACCTTAGCATTCTTAGCTTGTTCTACAGCTTCATAATGTAAGTCACTTATTTCCTTATCAGTCATATTGTCTAACTGGTTATCAGTAAGCTCTGCCATACTACTCTCCTTCTAGAGCTTCATCTTCAAGATCTTCATACTCGGCTTGTAATGCAGATTGACCAAAGTGTTGTATACTAACAAAGTAATTGTCTAATACCGATCTACCTGTGATGTCTTCCATTGCTGTTCTACGCGCAGTCTCGCTATCTCTGTCATGTATGCTTCTAAGTACACACACTCGTTGCTGTAAAGATTCTACAAAGAAGTCCTGTAGGATTAGACGTTGGAAACGTTCATCCTTCATAAGACCTTCTAAGTCTCTCCATAACTGTATTGAGTACTCAGGTCCTAATACTTTAATATATCCATCTCGTTCTACGTTTAGGTTGTTCATAATTGATTCCTAGGGTTAAAAGTTAAAATAAGTTGTTCCAGGCTGATTATACACAATAATTCCCTAGATGTATACTTTATCCTAATGTATTAGCTATAGGTGTCTGAATAGGTTGATCTACAGTCTGTGTTTGTTGTTCTGCTACACCTTCCTGTTGCATAATATACGTGATAGCTTGCTTAATCATATCAACAGGAACTCCTTGTTGTACTAGATCTTCAGGACTAATACCCTGCATTAACATACCTACAACCTCTTCTATAGTTATTCCACTTACTTGTGGGCCTTGTCCTAGTACTTGTGCTTTTGGTTCAGGTGTCATTATCTTTCTCCTTGTGCATTAAATATTGTGTCTGTGATGTAGTCCATACCTGTATTAGCAGCATTACCTAACTTGTTAGCTACATTAGGTACTATTCTAGCATCTACACGGTTTTCTGAGACCTGTCTAGCTCTATGTCCACTATAACCCTTTTGCATGTTACGGTCCATATCTCTTTGCTCTGCCTCAGACTGTGGTATGTAAGGTGCTCGTGGTCTAGACATAGCTAGCTTTTGCCCTAAGTAAACCCCCTCTTGTATGCCTTGATCATAGGCAGCATCACTAGCTCCTTTAAACCTAGATAAAGCTTCCATCTGCCCAGAGTCTAAACCTGTAGCGTAAGCCGTGTCTAATTCTTGGTCACGTAACATATTCCTATACTTCTGTGCATCAACAGCATCTAAACTATCTTGTTTAGCCATAGCCACTATACTCATAATGAAACTCCTATTTGTTCATCTTCTGATCCAGCTATGGATTGGTAAGCCATAGCTCTCTCATTAGCTTCTACTTTTAACATATCCCTCTCCATAGCGTTAAGGTGGTTAATATTCTTATCTTTTATTACAAAATCTAAATTTTTAATATCTGTATTAGCGTTAGTAGTTCTAATCTTAGCTTCTATCTCTCTAGTCTTAGCGTCCTTAAGTCTAATGTCCTGTCTATCTTCATTCATATTAGCCTTAGTATCTTCTATTTTTGCTCTAATTAACTCGTTCTCTAACTCAGCCTTCTCTATAGCCATCTTATCTAAACGTTCTTGTACAGGATCTGGTGTAGCTTCAAACTCCTCTATCTCTTTAGCATACTCAGGCATACCCATCAACTTAGCTATATTAGCGTGTACTAGCTTCTGTAAGTTAGCGTCCATTGTAGCTGCATTAGTCTGTAATAAGAAACTTAACTTCTGTACCTTAGCATCATTATCCTCTGCGGTACTAACAGATATATCTATATCAACCAAACCTGCTAAGTCATCTTCCCTAATAGGCACAAACTCTGCATTAGTTATCCTAGTTACTTCTTCTTCAGATAAGTACTTGCTGTTATAAGCCATCCATTTACGCATAATAGGCTTAATCATATTCTCAGCTATATTCCTAACAATATTCATTCTTCTTACACTAGCGGCGTCTAACGCCCCTCTAGCACCTGTAGCATGTTGTCCTAGACTTCCTGAGTTAATACCACCACTAAAGTTCTTAGTGCCTGTAAGACTTTCTATCTCATTGTTCATCAGCCCTAAAACATCAAAAGCTGTACTAGGTATCTGATTGTAAGAACCCTGCCATATATCGTTAGGGTTAGTATTAAACTCAAAGTTCTTATCCTGCTCATATCTCTTCTTATTCAAAGGATCTAAAGCACCTTTACGGAAACCTATCTGCCCATTATTACTTTTAGCAAGATTATCTACTATACCTCTAACTATAGCTGTCTTAACCTTTTGGTTATCCCCTATAAGCTCTGCATTAGCTTCACCGTGCATCTTAAAAGGTACACTATTAAAAGGTACTACTACAAAAGGTATCTTCTGGTCAGGATAAGGGTTAGGCTCTAACCTAATTATGTTATCTCCTACCCAACAACATACCATAGGTTCTGCATTACCGTCACCATCGAGGTCATAATTACCCCAGTACTCATAAACAACAAGCTTCTTTCTAGGATCATCAGTAAACTCAAACCCTGTATCATCCTCAGCCGTGTACTCACCATCAACACACATCTCCTTAGCCACCCTACCTAAATTACTCATGTTAGGGTCTTGTCTTAAGTTGCTTAAATCTGACTCATACCTAGTTATAACAAACTGTGCGTTATCTATGTCATCCTGACAAGTAGGGTCTAAATACACATCTATATTACGTCTTACTATAGCTGTAGGCTGGTTCTTAACTATAACCACCTCATCTACTTCCTCTACATCTATGTACTGTCCATGTTCATCATGTAATACAACTTCACGCTCTACTTTTCTAGTATAATCTTCATAGTCCCAACCAGTTTGTATAACCACAGTACCTTCTGAGTCAAGTACCTTAATTGCCTTAGTCATAAAGCTATACCTGTTAAACTTCCTAGTAAACTGAGTATTAAGAACCAACTCAGTCTGTTCAGATAGCTCTTTGTCTTCCCAAGTAATAGGACTACATTTTATAATATCTGGTGAGCTAACAAAAGGGTCTATAATAGAAGAATGTTGCCATTCTGACTGTCTCTTAATATCTCTTGATACAATCGCTGACTTACCCGTTACTTCATTACCATAAGGCTCCCCGTTATGCTCCTTTTTCCATTTAGCTATACAGTCATCTTGCTCATTCTTTAGGCCACGAGCGGCCTCTAAATCGCGTTTTAGGTTTTCTAATATATCAGTCCTCATGAACACCCCTTTAAGTTATTAGGTGATTATAACACTACTTGCTAATTATATCTACTTATAGCGTTGTATATAAACTATAAGAATTTAGTATTACTATACTGCCTATCTATAAGTAAGTAAAAGACTTCCTTACCTACAGCCTTAATTAACTTTTTAATGGTGTCCGCGCTATTGGTTACGTCAGGTATACGGTCTGTATTCATATCTTCTATACCAGAACCTACTAAGGTACAACCCTCTATATCTGAAGTATAGTTACCTGCATGTATTTGAATATATGTTCTGTCAGGTACATTATTAATATGAATAACAAGACCATTTTTATTTGAATAACCTACTTTACACATATAAGAACCGTCAGGTATACAACTTACATAAGACTTATTATCTACCCAAGGAAGCTCTAAAGTAAAGCAGCTAAAGCCAGGTAAGGTAAGCCTACCTAAAGTACAATCATCATATGATACGGTAGACATTCTAACTGTTTTAATTTCTTCACTCATACACTACTCCTTTGAATATTTATTATTTATTATAGCTAGTTTATATACTACGCTATAAGTATTTTATTGGTTATCTTGTTCTTTAAGATCACTTGAAACCTCTTTGTTATCAAAGCTGGATAGATAATCATCTATCTGACTATTATGGAAACGTATTTGCTCCCTTAATTTATCTATATAAGCTTTATACAACGAAGTATCTACTTTGTGGACCCTAATAGTTCTTGGCTTTGGTTCAACTGTTCTTTTAAAGGCAAAAGGCTTAGGCTCTACATAAACAAGTTTAGTCGTACTACAAGCAGACAGATTAACGAGTAACAGAATCCCAAGGGTCATCTTTATTTTGTTTATCATTTACTTCTCTCTTATGATCTAATTTATCTAAATTGCTTTCATCGTTAATAGCTTTAACCTTCTGTTCCTGCTTAGCTTCAAATTTAACCCGTTTAATATCTGTCTCCTGGACTTTCTTGGCAACTTCAATATTTTGTTCCAAGGTATCAATTTTTTCGTCTTTAACTTTATTACGCCAAAGTAAAAACTTAATAAGTGCTCCAGATACCAATAAAAGACCACCAAACGCTAACATAACCTTAGTTTTTATTGTTGAAACCATATTAGTTACCTAGCCTGGCTTTTACAATTTCAGTTAAACTTTCAACAACTTGGGCTAACACATCGCTACGTAACATCATAAATGCCATAGAGTATAAGGCTATAAACCCTGTCACTTCAATTACACCTATTTCCATTTTAGTTAGTACTGACCAACCATATAGGAATACAAATATAAAAAAAGCTAATAAACTTTTCCAATTTTTCATTTAGCGATCCTCCAAATTATCTAAAATCTTGTTTAATGTTTTACCTAAAGAATCAAACCTTTCATCCATATGTTTCTGCATTTGTAGAAATAACTCCTTAGTAACAAACTCATCTCTCACCTCCTTCATAGTTGGTGCTTGACTTACTTGCTCTTTTAGCGTGGTCAAGGTTTCTGAGTGAGTATCAAGTTTCTTGAACATCAACCCTTCCACTTTTGACAGGTGTACAATAACTGGAGCATTCTTATTGTGAAACCTCTCCAATTCTTCTAGTTTCCTACCTTGCTCTTTGTTTGTTTCATTTAGTCGGTGTACATTACTTCTCAATACTGCGAATGTAGATACAACACCAACTAAAGCAACCGTTACGCTTATCATCCAACTTTCCATATTTTATTTCTCTATACTGTTAACGCTGTGGTTAGGGTCAAGCCAATGTAATACATTCCTTAATAATCTTCCGTACGTTGTGAGGTTATTTGCCAAGTAATTTTTACCTAATACACTAGAGACTGTCTCATCTTCATCACCAAACGGAGCGAGGTAATCTTCGTGAATTAGTACCAAGTTAAATAAATCATCACCAATTACATTACCTAATTGGTCAAGGGATACAGCTAAACGCATAAACCACGACCAATCAAAACTTGTTACAGTAATAGCTTTCACTACCTTAGCAGTTAATGCAAAGGGTATTAAAACCGCTACCAACAACACTGCTACTAAAAATAATAGTACATTTTTCATAATTAAAACCCTTTAAATAATTCGTTAATATCTTCTTTAGTCGTAGTTATATCAAGAGACTTACCTGCTTTAATAGCGGCATAAGCTTTATCAAGCTCTCCCACTTGTATTAAGTCATCAACAAAGCCCCTATACTCTTCAATCATATCGGTAAATTGTCGAATAGCAGAGCGCATAGCCTCAAACTTTTGTATAACTGTAACGTTAGTATCATCATCAAATTCGCCTTCAATAGCTCTTTCGTACTTATCCTTGTAACGTTCAATCTGTTTAGGTGTTGCTTTGTATCCTAGAATCAACTTTTCAGCAGACTTTTGCTTGTTGTCTGCTAAAGTAATTAAAGAAATTTCTATGTTTTCTTTTCTCTTAGCTTCTAGCCAGTCATTATAACCTTTTTGGTAACTGTTTACTTCAATAAGACTTAATTTTTTCCACTCTTTATTCTCCACTATAAAAATTTCACCATTTTTTGATGAAACACCTACTTCTTCAATCTCTGCTATGTATTCAATTAACTTACTCATTTTATATGACCTCCGTTATAACAAGTGTTGCTGGTTCTGTTGTAGGGTTATACCTAGCACTATTATTATTACCGTGAGCCCTAAGCCAAATTTCATAATTCCTTTGAGCACCACCACCTCTTTTATCTACATGCATCAAGTAAGGATTACCATGTATATTTGATAAACTTGTGCTAAATACAAACCCCATTCTTGGGTGCAGCATAGTACTACCATCTCTAAGTTGAATATGCATACCACAGCTACCAACACCTGACCTCCAACAACCAAAATTACCAGAACACTCAATAATAAGGTTACTAGAAGAACTTACTGGAGTATATGAGGCTTGGATAGAAGTTTGAATAGGTGTTGTCCCTGATACAATCTCAACTGAGGATGCGGGTACACTATAAGCAGCCTTACTGAGGATTTTTAAGCCATCAAACTTATTATTTGTATAAGTCTCACTGTTAGACTCAACAACCTGAACTGCGTTATCTGTATACGCTTCGCTACTAGTTGTCGCTGCTTGAACAGCACTATCTGTGTATGCTTCACTATTGGAGTCTATAGCCTGAATAGCAGTATCGGTGTAAGCTTGGTTACTAGATGCACTAACCTGAACAGCATTGTTTGTGTATGCTTGACTATTAGTTGTTGAAACTTGAATAGCAGCATCTGTATATGTTTCACTGGTATTTGTTATACTTCCAACTGCGTTATCCGTATAAGCCTCACTAGCAGTTGTTACAGTCTGTATTGCGTTATCAGTGTAAGTCTCACTACTGGATGTGCCAATCTGAACAGCATTATCTGTATATGCTTGGTTGTTGGCTGTTGCAGCTTGCACTGCATTGTCTGTGTAAGTTTCACTATTAGAGTCTATAGACTGAATAGCATTATCAGTATAAGCTTGGTTACTAGTTGTTGCTACTTGTATTGCGTTATCAGTATAAGTTTGGTTACTAATTATTGAAACCTGAATAGCATTATCGGTGTAATCTTCACCAGTATTTGTTATACCTCCAACAGCATTATCTGTGTAAGTTTCGCTGTTAGCTGTTGCTACTTGTACTGCATTATCTGTATACGTTTCACTACTAGAAGTTGCAGCCTGTATTGCAGTATTTGTATAAGCTTCACCGCTAGCATTTCCTACTTGAACTGCATTATTTGTGTAAGCTTGACTACTAACTGTAGATGCTTGTATTGCGTTATCTGTATAGGTCTCACTCTCGGAACTTCCAACTTGGACTGCATTGTCCGCATATGTTTCGCTAGTAGCTATCCCAACTTGAACAGCATTGTTTGTATAAGCCTGATTACTGGTGGTTGCAGCTTGTATTGCATTATCAGTATAAGTCTCACTAGTGTTTGTTATACCGCCAACTGCAGTGTCTGTATAGGTTTCACTCGCAGTTGTACCAACTTGCACTGCGTTATCAGTATATGCTTGACTAGTAGCTGTTACAGTTTGTATTGCAGTGTCTGTATAATCTTGACCACTAACAGTTGCAACCTGTACTGCGTTAGTTGTATAAGTTTCATTAGCAGTGGTTGAAGCTTGGATTGCATTGTCCGTATAGGTTTGACTATTAGCGGCAGAAGCTTGAACTGCATTATTTGTGTAGGTTTGACTATTAGTTTCTATATCTTGTATTGCGTTATCTGTGTAATCTTCACCACTAGACTCGGAAACTTGGATTGCGTTATTTGTGTAGGTTTCGCTAGCAGCTATTCCAGCTTGTACAGCGTTATCCGTATATGTTTGACTAGCAGTTGTCCCAACTTGTACTACATTATCCGCATAAGTTTGATTATTAGTTGTTGATACTTGTATTGCATTATCGGTGTAAGTTTCATTACTAGATGTACCAACTTGAACAGCGTTATCTACATAAGCTTGGTTACTAACTGTCGCTGCTTGAATAGCATTATCTGTATAAGTTTCATTATTGGTGTCTATAGCCTGAATAGCGTTATCAGTATAAGTTTCACTACTAGTGGTTGCTAATTGAACAGCACTGTTTGTATAAGTCTCACTATTAGTTGTTCCAACCTGAACTGCATTATCCGTGTAAGTTTGGTTACTAGTTGTTGCAGCTTGGATTGCATTATTCGTGTAGGTCTCATTAGCAGTTGTTCCAACTTGTACTGCGTTGTTTGTATATGCCTCATTACCAGATGTTGAAGTTTGAACTGCATTATCGGTATAAGCTCTGCTACTAAGGGTTGCAGCTTGAACCTCATCATCTGTGTATTCGTTACAACTCTCTTCTATCTCTAGAACTGCGTTATTTGTGTATGCTTGGCTGCTAACTGCTGCAACTTGAATTGCGTTATTTGTATACACTTCACTCTGGGAGTCTATATTTTGGATTGCATTATCTGTATAGGCTTCACTATCTGTTGCTACAGTTTGAACTTCAGTATCTGTATAAGATTGGCTACTAGCTATTGCAGCTTGAACTTCGGTATCTGTATAAGCCTTATCTACTAACTCACTCGGCATTTTGTTATTAGCAACAATATCAAGATGAAACGAATCATCAGACTGTTTATATACAGCCATATACTTAACATCGACTAATAACATCTCAGTAGATAAATCCAAACCTTTAAACTTTATAGGCTTCGTAGTCAACGCATTAATTTTTAAAGTAGCTGTCCCTGTGTTTTGGTAAGCGGGACTAAAGAACAATATCATACCATCTTCTAAGGTAGTACCGTAATTAGTTAACACTACCTCATTTAGATGAACGGCATTAACTGATCCTGTATCTACATGATATATAGTTGATCGTGGAACTGCTCCTAAAATATGCGGTAAATTAATAGGGCCTGAAGAGCCTGAAGAACTTAGTAGTATATCAGTTGAATTACCCTCTTCATCTATATAGGTTAGTGTATTACCTGTTGAAGATAAGCTAGTTAGTGTCTCTGAGGTTAAAGCGTTATTAACTTTATCGTGTAGTGTATTAGTGAAGTCTACCGTAGACAAACCTTTACCGGCTACTTTATCTACCTTGCTATCAAGACCTGTAACCGTAGTAGCAGCAGCTGCGGCTGCCTCAGCGGCTATAGCACTATTCTCAGCATTAGTAGCACTTGTAACAGCAGTATCTCTAGCATCATTTGTTAACGTTAAGTTACTAGCAACATCGGTTCTATCTAACCCTGTCTGTAAAGCGTCAGCATTAGTTGCTATCTTATCAGCATTTGTCTCTATAACATTATTATTAGTTGTTACTCGGTCAGCACTAGTTATTACTCTATCAGAACTAGTTTGTAACGCATGGCTACTAGTAGCTACCCTATCGGCACTTGTCTTTATCGTATCAGCGTTAGTAGCTACTCTATCCTCACTGGTTTGTGTAACATCATTACCAGTTGCTAATCTATCAGAGCTAGTTTGCACAACATCAGCATTAGTAGCTATTACATTAGCTTCAGTGATACCCCTATCAGAAGTTACTTGTAAAGCACTAGCTAAAACTAATTGCTGAGCTTGTGTAACTATAGTCTGTGGATCTACCCAAACAGTTCCCGTATAAAATCTGATAGAATTTGTAGATTCGTTAAAATACATTGCTCCTGTAAGTAATGCGTCTCCATCGTTATCTATGGCAGGGTCCAATGCTTTAGGACCTAAGTATCTATCGTCAAAGTGATCGTATAGGCTTTCCGTAAGCAGCCTATTAGACTCAGCCTGTCCTGCTGAAATACCAGAAGCTACATTACTAGCTGAGGACTCACTTGCTTGTGTTGTAGCTATAGCTGTCTGAGTTTCTACTATCAACTTGTCAGCGTTTATAGATTCAGCTGCAGCCACCACCTCAGAAACAGATACTCCGGATAATGTAGATAAATCTGTGATTACTTGTGGAGTAAGTTTATCCGCTACAGCTATAACGTCAGCTATAGCATCGGCTACTATTCTAACTTTGTGATACCTGCTATTTATCTCTTTAGATATTGCCATATCTATGTTACTTAACTCTGTAGCTCTTCTCATTATATAAACCCTTTACTATTTATTACACTTTCTATACTAAAGTCATCAGTTATGTTACTACTTAACTGGTTTAGGTGTGTAATTACTATTAAAAGTAATGTTGTCACTAAACATAGTAATACCCTTATTACACTAAATAATACTTTCAATATATTTACCACCCAATTAAACCTATTTCTTCTAGTGTTTCAGTTTGTTTAACAGTAGACTTTAAAC
>CAYOHT010000019.1:0-16107 GCA_964403815.1 uncultured Cocleimonas sp. | reverse complement strand
AAAAGTGGGGGGGTGTGCTTCAAAATTCTCTATTTTGCTAGCTCAGGTGCAAATTCCATCAAAATACTTGCCGATAAATTCATGAACATGTGCATGGCAATAGGGACGTAGAGCGAGTTTGATTGTAGCTTTGCAACGGCAAACATAACGCCAATGATGAAGATAGATATAATTTCAAACCAGCCGTATTGCTGATGGATAATGGCAAACATTGCGGAGGTGAGTAAGACTGCCCCAGTTGTGCCTAGGCGCGAATGGCGCAAGCCTTCCAATAGGAACCCCCTGAATAAAACCTCTTCAAAGATTGGCGCGGCAATGGCTACGGTTATCCAAAGCATCACTTTATTATTGGTGCTGCCGTAGAGTTTTTCCATAAACTCGGGCGGCTCATGTCCGAAGAGTCGCGTACCGACTTCGATAAGCACAAAAATAATTACCATTGCGCCAATCCATTTTAAGAATGTTTTTACAGGTTGTTGAGGTAGTCGAAGGTCTAGGTATTGTTTGACGCTAAGGGTTTCTCTTAAGTAGACAAAAAGCAGAATCATACCTACCCCAACGAAAGTGGAAGGAATACCACTTAGACCTAATAGGTCGCCATTGAAGATGATATTGTTTAGTGTTTTTTCTAGTTCTTCCTGCCCAGAAGCGAACAGCTCTAAGCTTAAAGTTCCATTTGTAAAAGCCGCTCCAATTATAACGACTGCTTGTACGATGCCATAAATAATAAAGGCGATTACGCCAAGCCCTAGCGTTCCGAAAATTCCCCAGTAGGGTGCTTTGTTGTTAGTTGTTTGTGTTGTTGTCATAAGTTGTTTTCTGGTTAGTTGTTAAGAGCATCATGTAAAACTGGGGGGGTGTGCTTTGTAAGTTGTAAGCCTGCTAGATAGAGGGGATTAAACTAGAATCTAATCCACCTGAATCAATCGTGTCCCACTCAACTTATCCTGTAAAGCCAAGCGCTCTTTATCGATTAATATCCAAATTATTCCTAAACCCAGCAAAGCAAAAACATAACGCTTGAGCGCATGACCCCATGACATTAGCCCGCCTTCAGGGGTGACGGCTTTAACCTTCCAAACCTTCATGCCGAGTGTTTGACCGCGCTTTGTCCAATAGTGCCCGAAGTAGAAGAAGCTGATTAGCACCCAGAGGTTTTTGAGTATCAGGGTGGTGATACTATCCGTTGGAATAATATTTATCGTTTCATCTTTACTGATTTGTACTTGTTCAAGTGTGATGAGTTCTAAGTTAATGATGATCTGTTGAAGAAGGATATATGTAATCACCACGATGAAAAACAAGATCAAAATATCGTAAAAAATGGCGAGCAGTCGCTTTCCTAAGCTGGCGTTTTCCATGCTGTTATTTTCCATACGCTCTGTTTTCAATGTCACGAATTAATCCTGCTTCATCGTCAAAAAGTTTTTCAGCATGGCGTGTCCGTGTTCACTGAGAATCGATTCAGGATGAAACTGCACGCCTTCAATCGCTAGCGTTTTATGACGCACGCCCATGATTTCTTCTATTCCTCCGCAATCGGTTTCTGTCCATGCGGTAATTTCAAGGCAGTCAGGCAGGGTGTCTTGATCGATCACTAGCGAATGGTAGCGTGTTGCTTCAAATGGCTCTGGTATATCTTGAAATATGCCAACGCCTTTGTGGTACATAGTTGAGGTTTTACCGTGCATGATTTGTGTCGCGCGTACTATGTCGCCACCAAAAGCTTGCCCGATGGATTGATGCCCTAAACACACGCCAAAAATGGGTAGCTTGCCTTGGAAGTGTTTAATTACATCCAATGAAATCCCTGCTTCGGCTGGTGTACAGGGTCCTGGTGAAAGCATTATGCGTTCGGGCGCTAATTCTTCAATCTCTTCAATGGTGATGTAGTCATTGCGCTCAACGACCACATCAGCACCAAGCTCGCCTATGTATTGCACTAAGTTGTAAGTGAAGGAATCGTAGTTGTCTATCATTAAAATCATCTGCAAGTCCTCCTTATCTATGAGAGCCATCAAGCCCAGCGGCGGCTTGTTGGACGGCTTGAAAAATGGCGCGAGCTTTGTTCATGGTTTCTTTCCATTCCAGTTCTGGCTTGGAATCATACACCACGCCAGCACCTGCTTGAATATGTAAAGTATCGTCTTTGATCACGGCGGTGCGAATTGCTATGGCGGTGTCCATATTGCCATTCCATGCAAGATAGCCGATTGCGCCTGAATAGACCCCACGTTTTACAGGTTCTAGCTCGTCGATGATTTCCATGGCACGAATTTTAGGTGCGCCACTGACTGTGCCAGCAGGGAAGGTTGCACGTATCACATCCATCGCGCTTAGATCAGGTAGGATCTTTCCGATGACGTTAGACACAATATGCATCACGTGCGAGTAGCGTTCAATCGTCATTTTATCGGTAAGTTTTACTGTGCCTATTTGGCTAACGCGTCCTGCATCGTTACGCCCTAGGTCGATTAGCATTAAATGCTCGGCTAATTCTTTTGGATCGCTTAACAGCTCTTTTTCCATCGCTAAATCTTTCGCTTTATTGTGACCGCGTTTGCGTGTGCCTGCGATGGGGCGTACAGTGATTTCCCCATCGTCCAAGCGCACCAAAATCTCAGGCGATGATCCAACAATATGAAAACTATCACAATTCATAAAGTGCATATAAGGGGACGGATTCAGTGAGCGTAAAGAACGATATAAATCTAAAGGTGGCGCTTTGAACGGCACACTTAAACGCTGGGATAACACCACCTGCATAATATCGCCCGCTTTGATGTATTCGCGTGCGGTTTCTACGGCTGTTTTAAAACCCTCTTCGGTAAAGCCTGAGACAAAGTCTTCTTCATTGATGACTTGTGGGGATTTTACGGGTTGATAAAGGCTTAGTGGCTCACGTAATTGTTTTGTTAAATAATCTAATCGATCTTGAGCAGTATCGTATTCGCCTGCTTTGGCATGAACGATAATGGAAAGAATGCCGTTGAGCGTATCAAACACAACCACTTCTTCAGATAGCATAAGAAGAATATCAGGTGTTTGTAGTGGGTCTGGCTTGTTCTCTGCTTCCGTGCCTGCAAGCTTTGGTTCGATATATCGAATCGTTTCATAACCAAAGTAGCCAACTAAGCCGCCATTAAAGCGAGGCATGCCTTCGATTTCTGGGACTTTGATTTTATCTTTGTAATCTTCAATCCATGCAAGCGGGTCATCAACGGTTTCTGTTGATTCAACTTTGTAATCGGTAGAAACTTCAATCTCATTGCCAGTCACTTTGATTATAGTGCGCGCTGGCAAACCAATCATCGAATAGCGGCCCCACTTTTCGCCGCCTTGAACAGATTCAAAGAGATAGCTGTATGGGCCATTGGCGAGTTTAAGGTAGGTGCTGAGTGGCGTGTCTAAATCGGCAAGTACTTCACGTACTAAAGGAACGCGGTCGTAGCCTTCTGCGAAATAGGATTCAAATTGAGATTTAGAAAGAGGAATTGATTGAGAATTAGTCATGGTAGAACCTGTTTATTTTTGTTTTCTAAGCTTTTTTTAGATAAGGAGATACAACACCCTTTTTTTCAAAAGGGACTAAATCCAAAGCCAGTTTTTAAACAGATTATTCATAGAGGGTATATTAACTTGCTTGGAGCTACTCGGCAAGCAGACACGGAGTGAGAAGGTAATAAACTTATTGTGTAATGAGTATCTATAGATAAATTTGATAAATTGAAGATGAATAGAGAAAGTTATACTACACTTTATCTACGGTGGAGAATAAAAAAGTGAAAAACTTGGCTTTAGCAAGCATTGCTGTGATTAGTATTTTGATCTTTGCATGTGATAGTAGCAAGAAAGAGAAATACTTCTAAGGATTTGGTTTGCCAACTTGTTGCTAAAGAAAATAAAACCTGCACAGCCGTATTAGGTCTAGATTCGGGAGAAATACGGTTTAACAAAAAGAACCATAGTTTTGTAAACCGCCTTTTATGTCTTCAGAGGAAGATACAATGCCGTCGCTAATAGCGTAAACAGGGTCGCCAAGATCAGTGTTACCGCCGCCTTTGCCATTCCAATCATCGCCGAGGTGATGATTTTTACCAAACTTTTGCGCGTTATAATAGTTTTTTGCATTCGGTGCGCCAACAGGAAAGTCAAAAGATTTTGTTGTGGGGCAGGATGAGATGAATTTTGAGTTTGGCTTTGCGGTAGCCAAAGTAGATAACGTAAGTAGCGTTACCAAAGTAAAAATCAGCACGTGCAATTTAAATTGCATCAATATAAACCCAGTTTCCTTTAATACGTGCGAATAAGCTTTTTTCTTTGTGTTGTTCAATCTCGCCCATAAGCGATGGGCTGAATCGGCTAGAGATAAATTCGACCATGCCTTTTTGATCTTTTTCGCCACCAGCCTGAGTAGATAGAATCTTTAATCCAATTAATGTTTGTGGCCCAGAGGTTTTTAGACTTTGCAAAGTAGGGCGCGTGTTACTGTGCCATGTGCGAAATAAATATTGAGCATCACCCATCACATACGCGGTGTAGCGAGAACGCATTAATGTTTCTGCCGTAGGTGCATGACCGCCTGACTGGTGATATTGACCACAACAAGATTCATAGCTTAGGGATGATTGGCAGGGGCAGGTTTCTTTGTTCATTTAGTTTTCACTGCTTGCGGAATTCTTTGAGGTTTTTATCATCGCTTTTTTAATCTTCTTTTTCATGGCACGTTTGGCTTTTTTTGCTGCGTGTTTTATTTTTCGTTCTTTCCAACGTGTTTTTGTATTTCTTTTCCATATAGAGTTTATTAAAAAATAACCTGTAATGGATGAGATAATCGCCATTATCAAACAACCAAATAATAAAGGTTGCCAGATGTATCCTAATGTCGATGTTATCCATTCCCAACTTAAATCCATCGACACATCTTGAGGCTCAATGCCCAGCATTAAACCGCCGAGTTTATAGGCAAAATAAAACATCGGAGGGATTGTGAGGGGATTGGTGATAAAAACCAGTACTACCGAGAGCGGTAAATGCGCGCGATAATAAATAGCTAAAACGGCTGCCATAACAGTTTGCAGTGGAAAGGGAATCCATGTACAAAATAAACCAATCGCAAAGGCTTTAGAAACTGAGCGCCTATTCATACACCATACATTTGGCTGGTGTATACTCTCACCCAAACACCCCAATGCCTTGTTTTCCCTAATGGTCTTTGGGCTAGGTGAAATCTTTTTTAAGAATTTAATCGGCATGTTCTCTATAGTAGCTAAAATGATCGGTTTGGTCACAGTTTTACAGATAGAAAGCCGCCAAAAATCAAAATAATTTTGTTTATGCGCCTTTTTGCAGCTTTCTTTTTAATGGGTACGTTGATTATCCAACTTTTTCAACAACTTCCATCACTTATATGGATTGGGTTGTTTCTTAGTATTTCAATCTTTCTGACCTTTCTTTTTATAAAAAGATTCAACGATTTTAATAAAAAATACAAAAGTGTCAAAAATATACCCCTTACACTTATATTTAAATCACTATTGCTTTCAGTCAGTGCATTATTATCAGGGTTATTGCTTTCAACAGCCGTCGCGCAAAACCAATTATCCAAACGCATAGCTACTGAATGGGAAGGGCAGGATATTATTTTGCACGGCAAGGTGTTGGGTATTCCTAATGCCAAAGAAGATGGCACCCGCTTTCGTTTTAAAATAAACCAAGCTAGCCTTAAAGAAGAACCCGAAAAACAAATTCAATTTAAAGGCATCGTGCGTTTGGGTTGGTTTCAAAACGTAGAAACGATTAATGCAGGCGAAAGCTGGCAACTCGTGGCGCGCATGAAACGCCCTTCAGGTTTTCTAAACCCTGGCGGTTTTGATTATGAAAAGTGGTTATTTACTGAGCGCGTGAGTGCCACGGGTTATATCCGTAAATCGAAAGACCAAAACAAGCGTTTGAGCGCATCACCGTGGTGGTCGGTTAATCATGTGCGCCAGATTATCCATCAGAAAATCCAAACAGAGGTTGAAGACAAACCCTCGGCAGCTATCCTTAGTGCATTAGTCGTCGCCGTACGAACACAGTTTGACGACGAACAATGGAAGCTATTACAGCAAACAGGTACAAGCCATTTGGTTGCCATTTCGGGTTTGCATATTGCAGTGGTGGCAGGTTTTGCTTTTTTACCGATTATGTTTATTTGGGGTTTGTTTCCAAGTTTAAATGAGAGAGTACCGTTACGCGTGGCAGGCGCATTGACAGGTGTATTATTTGCAACAATGTATGCGATGTTAGCGGGCTTTACCTTGCCCACGCAACGCGCACTGTTAATGGTTGTTATCGCTTTGCTTGCGTTGTTGGTACGACGGCATTATCACAGTTCAAGCATACTCGCGGTGGTTGTGGTGGGGGTATTATTGCTTGATCCGCTAGCGGGGATGACGGTGAGCTTTTGGTTATCATTTCTTGCCGTGACGTTGATTTTGATTATCCTTAATCGTCAATTAGAGCAACCACCGTCGAAAATAATGCAGTTGGTAAAGTTGCAGATTATTTTATCCTTAGCCATGTTGCCGCTGACGTTATTATTCTTTGGTACGGCATCCTTGCTCTCGCCCATTGCAAACTTATTCGCTATTCCGTGGGTGTCGTTGGTGGTGGTTCCTCTAAGTTTATTGGGCTTGGTGTTTATGCCTATTTCAAGTTTTATTTCCAATGGGATTTTTAGTATTGCGGCACTGGCGATTGATTGGATGTTTGCAGGGTTTGAACTTATTGCCAACTCCTCGTTGGCATCAATCACTATTGCAGAAATCCCCAGCGTGTATCTGCTTTCTGCGTTTGCAGGTATTTTGTTTTTATTATTACCGAAAGGCTTTCCCGCAAAATGGTTAGGGTTGGTCGCCATCCTGCCTGCGTTGTTGTTTGCGCCCGATAAGCCCAAACAAGGCGAGTTCACTTTTACACTGCTCGATGTAGGGCAGGGCATGGGGTCTGTAGTGCAGACGGCAAACCACACGCTGATTTATGATGTTGGTATGCGTTACAGCGATACCTTCGATATTGGTAAACTTGTCGTCGTGCCATTTTTAAAATCACAAGGTATCAGCCATGTGAATAGCATGATGTTGTCGCATAAAAACAAAGATCATTGGGGCGGAGCAGAAGCTGTTTTGAAGGAAATAAACGTCGGTAAAGTGATGAGTAGCGACACGGAAATCTTACAAGAAACAGAAGAAGCAAGCAGTCGTAAAGTAACTGAGTGCGTAAGAGGTGATCGCTGGCAATGGGATGGTGTGCGCTTTGAAGTTATATCTCCACCACAAGATTATTTGCAAAACAGCAATAACCGCTCCTGCGTGCTGCGTGTATTTAACGACCATCACTCATTATTACTGACAGGAGACATTCAAAAGAAAACGGAAAAGTTGCTATTGGGTTTTGTTGATGAAGGTGAGGCAACGATAACATCAGAGGTTATCAGCGTACCGCATCACGGCAGCAAAACCTCATCGACTCAGGCTTTTATAAAAGCCGTAGCACCCAAGCTAGCATTGATCTCCGCAGGCTATCGTAACCGCTTTGGTCACCCAAAAGATAAGGTGTTAGCGCGTTACAAACGTATGGGGGTTGAAGTTATGGGAACGGTAAATAGTGGTGCGATTGTGGTTAAGTTTCCTGCTGATAAAGTGAGCTATGACGTGGAAGCATATAGGGAGAAGAAGCGTAGATTCTGGAGTCGTTGAGCTATACGTTTGAAACTATAAATGTAAGCACACCCCCCCACTTTTACATGATGTTTATGAATACCGTAAACATCATGTAAAAGTGGGGGGGTGTGCTTAGGTTATTGTTTTATTCCGTGTCCTTCTGTGGGTTCTGTGGCAAAAAAGTCACTTTCCGCCACCACCACACTCAGGCGAATCAGCTACTTTTCCTGCTTTTTCAAAATACTCATTAGGCGTCATGGTATGTAATGCTAGCGCGTGGATCTGTTGTAGCTCATCACTAAGTGCGGCATTTATCATGCGGTGGCGTGCGATCAGCATTTTGCCTTCAAACTCTTTGCTTACCGCAGTGACTTTATAATGTGATTCGGTGGCAGGGCCGCTGTGCATATTGCTTTCATTGGCTATTTCTAATACTTCAAAGTCGATAGAATCGTTTAGTTTATTTTCGATGGTGGTTTGCATATTCATGATGTGAGCCTATTTGATTGATTCCAATAGTATTGGGGTTTCAGCAAAACTTACAAGTCTTGTGGTTTTTTGGGATAAACAAAAAAGCGCTCAAAACTGGTTTGATTGAGTCGCTTTACACTGTGTACGATAATTGCGATTAAAATAATCGAAAACAAGATTCGGGCGTACAGAATCCCCGACAAATCCGCGCCTAACAGCATCAGTAACAAAGTATCTTCAATCAGGCTGTGAATGATTGCCAATAATGAAATAGAGCCGAATACGTCCATTTTAGAAAGCTCGCCCTTATTGGCTTCGTTAATCAATAAGCCGCCGCCATAAGTTAAACCTAGCGTGATGCCAACGATGGTGATGGAGGTGGTTTTTTCGCTTAAGCCTAGTATTTTTAGAAAGGGTTTTAGAATGAATGCAAAGAGTTTTTCGATGCCACTAGATTTGAGTATTTTTAAAAATACTACCAACACGGCGATAATGATAAACACCTGAAATAGCATTTTCACTTGGTTGATTATCCACGTTAGCAAGCTGTCATCGGTGATTTCTGGCGGTTTCCAAAGTGGGACATTGGTTTGGGATAAATAGTCGCTTGAGCTGTAAATTTTATGCAATAAAAAGCCCAGTAGCAACGCGCCGCCAATGCGTAAAATAAGCGTGAAAATTACGCGTACGCCCGCCTTTTGTACAATGCGTACTTCAATTGGCAAGGCGTGTGCTAACAACATCATGCTAGCTAAAACTGTGACTTGGGCAACAGAAAGTGCCTCGTTAGCGCTACTGCTTATGAAGATAATCATGCCCGCGTAGATGTTGGCGATCATGGTTGTCGCCCATACCAAACCCATGGATGCAGGAAGCCCGACCAGTTCCATCAGTGGTTCAAGCGCCATGGCGATATACTTGATACCGCCTAACTCCTCAATGACTTTTACAATAATAATGATCGGGATCATTATCTTGAAAAGGTTATAAGTGATTGAGAATATTTCTTTAATCAGGCTAGAAAGCCAAAGGGGTAAAACGTCAAGCATGGACTAACTCTTCAAATGAATTTGTAATTATTTATAGCATAATAATTTCTCATTTTATCAGTAAATGAGATGCCATGTAAAAGTGGGGGGGTGTACAGCTAAGATTTAGGTAACACTTTAACCCGAGGTCACTATTGAAGACGTCGAATTACTGCTCGGTGAAATGTGTAATGTCGTTAAAAATAATTATGGTAATGATAACGGCGGGTTTATAGGGGGACAGGTATTTCGCAATGCTGGCTTTATTTCAGAAGAAGGTTCTGTTCAAGAAGATACTACTGGTAGTAAGCGAGTAGCACAAAATATGGGTGACATTGTTATTGTTACTTATTGGAGTTCTTTTGAGCAACATGAAGCCTCTCATGCAGATGAATTGTTTAATGAAAAATTCTTACAACTTGCAGAATACTGTGACGGTACTTTTGAAGTAGGCTATGATATGTTGTGGCAAGGTGTGCCAGATGAGTAACATTAATTAAAGAAAAACCTAATCATTGGGGCAGTTTCTTTCGCTTCTTTTATAATATCATCAGTCAGCTTTACAAAGGCGACTGGTGACGTTTTTACGACATATTCAAATATTGCTCATGCTAAGTTTGTAGAGTCACTGTCGCTAAAGCAAACGATCATGTAAAAGTAGGGGGGTGTGCTTCCTCAATCAAAAGCCCAAGCCTTAAAATACCAAACTCCGTTCACTTTCAAACGTCCTTAATTCGCCTGTAATAGGGTCATCAAACGCAATAGATTTCGCAAGCAGCTGCAAAGGGTTTGAATAATCTTCTCCTTTACAGGGCAAAAGCTCTGGATAAAAAGGGTCATTCAAAATCGGGATACCCAATGACATCATATGCACACGTAGCTGGTGTTGTCTTCCTGTAACGGGCTTGAGTTTGTAGCGGGCTAGCTTGTCTTGTATTTTTTCAATCTCAATATGGGTTTCGCTGTTAGCTTTGTTTTCAGTTGTGACGGCCTCTTCTTGCATTAAAAAGAAAACTTCGGCTTTTTCGATGCGGCTTTTATGCGTTAGCGGAAACTCAAGATTGCTTGAAAGTGGGGCGATTGCTTGGTAGGTTTTATCAACCTCGCGCTTTTGAAATAAACTTTGGTATGCTCCACGCACATCCGCATTGCAGGTGAACATGACGATGCCTGCGGTTTCGCGGTCGAGCCTATGTATTGGGCTGATTTCTTCAATTTGATAATGATGTTTGAGGCGTGCCAGCAAGGTCTCTTTAACATAGCGACCTGTTGGTGTAATGGGGATGAAGTGGGGTTTATCGACGACGATAATATTGTCGTCCTTATAGAGGATTTTCTCTTTAAACGGGATCACAACTTCGTCGGGAACTTCACGATAATAAAAAAGAAAAACGCTTTCTAAATAGGGTGTTTTATCGTCGAGGGCTTTACCCGCTTCATCGACAATAAAGCTATTTCTCATACGCTCTTGCAAAACCTCACGAGTAAGATAGGTAAAGCGCTCCGTCAAAAAATCCAGCACTGTGAGCCATGCGTCATTTTCATTTTTAGGTAACCACACACGGCTTGCCGACACACCATCGCGCATAGGCAGAGGTGACTTGAGTTTTTGTTTAGGCTTTCTGGGCTTACTGTGTTTTATAGGATTCACGGAGGCTATTTAACCATTCCATAATGCGTTTATCCACCCAGTATTCTATATTTAAAGGATGCGTACCCCCTACGAAACCAACGTGTCCACCTGAGTCGGAAAGCTCCAAAACAACCGAGTGCGATAGTTCATCTTCATCGGGTACGGTACGTTCCCACATAAACGGATCATCTTTAGCGTGTAAAACCAACGTGGGTTTTTCAATATGCTTTAAAAATTGGCGACTGCTGCATTGTTGATAATAGTCATCGGCGCTATCAAAACCATGCAAAGGCGCAGTGACTTGATCATCAAAGGTGTAAAATGTATCCAACTTACAAACATCAAGCTCAGCGCCTAAAGGTGATGGCTGTGTTTTGAATTTTTGCTGATATTTTTTTTGGCAGATTGAAATTAGGTGCTTTTGATAAACGCGCGAAAAGCTTTTCTCTAAACGATCCCCTGCATGTTCAAGCTGAAAGGGTACAGAGACTGCGATTGCTGTTGTCGTTGGTGCATCTGCGCCCAGCTCGCCCAACCATTTAAGCAGCACGTTTCCACCCAGTGAATAGCCAATTACAGCAAAAGGACTTTGATGATATTCTTCTTTGAGATAGTTAATAACAAAGTGTAAATCATTAGAATCTCCACTGTGATAACTGCGAGGCAAGCGGTTTAACTCTTCGCTGCAACCGCGAAAATGCATAAAGCAAACGCCATAGCCCGATTCGTCCAACTGCTTGATAAGTGGCTTAATATAGGGAGACTTAAGCGAACCTTCAAGCCCATGCATCATAATAACAATGGGCTTACCCGCTAATGGCGTGATGGCTAAATCAATGAAGTCGCCATCTTCCAGCTCTAAACGTTTACTGCTTAAATTAACCTCTGGCATCGAGCGAAAAAAGGTCGCCCAGAGTGTTTGCAAGTGTGGATTAGAAAGCCCCCATGCAGGTTTGAATGTGCTTTTAGTTATTGGCATATTTTTATGAGTTGTTTAGTGTTATTTGGTTCATTAAAATAACTGTGCACCATGTAAAAGTGGGGGGGTGTACTTCGACAAGTTCTGTGGAACTGTTTTATACTTATCATAGTACAAATCAAACAGGTTATCGATGATGTCACACTCTACTCAAACCATTAGCAAGCCCAGCGTATGCCCTTTAGATTGCCCCGATGCCTGTAGCCTCAGCGCTATTGTCGAAAATGGCAAACTAATCAAGGTAAAAGGCTCAAAAGCCAACCCGATTACCGATGGCGTAG
Source organism: uncultured Cocleimonas sp. (assembly GCA_964403815.1). Lineage (GTDB taxonomy): Bacteria > Pseudomonadota > Gammaproteobacteria > Thiotrichales > Thiotrichaceae > Cocleimonas. Next base: position 4,009 of record CAYOHT010000019.1, on the reverse strand, counting down.
TCTGCGGCAAAGTCTCAAAATATTACCCTGATTTTGTACACGGAAAGAATCGTTTAACAACGCCGCTACGCCGTACAGGTAAACGTGGTTCAGGCGAGTTTGAAAGGATTAGCTGGGACGAAGCCATCGAGCTTTGTTTCCAAGGTATTCAAAAAGGTATTGAAGCACACGGCACAGAAAGTGTTATGCCGCTCAACTACGCAGGCCCGCACGGACAGCTTGCAGAAAACTCGATGGATATGCGTTTCTTTTATAAGCTCGGCGCGACTCAATTAAACCGCCCGCCTATGTGTGCAGGCGTGCGTAGTCTTTCTTATGCCTCATTGTTTGAAAAAACAGTGGGGATGCCCGCTGAGCAAGCCGAGCATTCGGATTTGATTATTTTGTGGGGTGTGAATACCACAACTTCATATTTGCACCTGATGAAAACCGTCAATAAAGCGCGCAAAAAAGGCGCGAAAATAATCGTTATCGACCCTAAACGCATTAAGTCGGCAGCTATTGCAGATTTATATTTGCAAGTGACTCCCGCTAGCGATGTTTATTTTGCCTTGGCAATGACAGCAGAATTTGAGCGCTTGGGCATGATTGATCATACCAAGATCAAAGATAAGGTCTCGGGACTAGATGAGTATTTAGCCAATGCGAAAACTTATCAAAAAGAAAAAATCACTGAGGTATGTGGCATTGAGCAAGCCCAAGTGGAAGAATTCATTCAACTATATCGTAATGCCAAGCGTGTATCGGTGATGGTGGGAGTAGGGGTTGAACGTTCGCGTAACGGTGGTTCGTCAATTCGTTCGGCGATGGCTTTGTCGGTGCTAACAGGGCAGTTTGGCGAAATAGGGCAAGGGCAGATGGGTTATTACTCGCCTGCATTTCATAAAACACCCGATAAGTTGATGCGCCCTGATTTATTAGAAAAAACTACTCCAAACGCGCGTACTTTTAACCTGATTGATGCGGCAGAACATATTTTAGACAAGGATAGCGATTCGCCAATAAAAACGGTATTCATCTACAATCACAACCCCGTTATTGTGCATCAAAACCAAAATAAAATGGTCGAAGCGCTTTCGCAAGAAGATGTGTTCGTGATCGGCTGCGACATTAATATGACTGACAGTATGAAATATGCTGATGTAATATTACCTGCCTGTAGCCATTTTGAACACAGCGATGTATACGCATCCTACGGTTACACGCAACTACAACGCACCGAAGCAGCGATTGAGCCTGTGGGAGAATCATTGCCTAACACCGAAATATTTCGCCGCCTAGCGAAGCGTTTCGGCTTTGATGAACAAGCTTTCAAAGACACGGATGAGCAACTGCAAGAACAAGCTTTTGATTTAGCTAGCGCGAACACCAAAGAAAATATGGTCAGCGAAATAAGTACAGATGCATCATTAAGCATGTTGAATTCGAATCATATTTGGCTGTCGGACAAGACAGAGAAGGTCACGCTGTACAATGAAACGCTAGAGCAAAAATACGGCTACGGATTGCCACGTTTTGAACCAGCCAAAAGAGCGCACCCTTTTGTGCTAGTCACATCAGCGTATTTTCACCGCTCAAACTCAACATTTGGAGGAAACAGAATAGAAATAGAAGCCGTTGACGTTAATCCCTCAGATGCGAAAAAACTATCCATAAGTGATGGACAAGAAGTAAAGCTGTCAAATGATAACGGCGAAGTCATCCTCAAAGCTCACGTAACAGAAGACGTAGCCAGCGGTGTGCTGTACAGCCACAAAGGCGCATGGATGGCGAGTAGCCCAACAGGGCAAACAGTCAACGCACTTCTAGAAAATCGTAAAACCGATATAGGAGATGGCGCGGCTTTTTATGATACGTTTGTGGATTTGTCAGCCTTGAATTAGATGCAACGTCATGGCACTTTTCATAAGTTCCAGTAAACGTTTAAAAACTAAACGAACTATCACTTAAAAGTGGGGGGGGTGTACTACCCTTCTACAAGTTCAGGATAAACTTCAGCTCAGCAGAACTACTTTTAATAGTATCTATTTCCCTCTTAAAATAAAAACAATTAGATACTCTAAGTAGATACAGATAAACTTCGATCATCTATCAACGTCCCACTTCATATAAACCATCTCATGAACACACCTCAAAAAATAGAATTACTAGCCCCAGGCGGTGATGTTGAAGCAATCAAAGCGGCAATTGTGGCGGGAGCCAACGCGGTTTATTGTGGGATGGATAATTTCAATGCACGTAACCGAGCCAAAAACCTAAGCTTTGATGACCTAACAGGGGTTTTACGACTAGCGCATCAGTATGATTGTGAGGTTTTTTTAACGATCAACGTGGTGATTTTAGAACAAGAAATCCCAGCGTTATTTAAGTTATTAAACCGATTAGTTAATACCTCAATAGATGGCATTATTGTGCAAGACTTAGGCGTTTTTAATCTGGTTAAGAAGTATTTTCCGAGTCTTGATATTCACGCTTCCACGCAGTTAACCACTGTTAATGAAGGTCAAATTCCATTTTTGGCAATGGTAGGTGCATCACGACTTAACTTGTCGCGCGAACTGAATATTGATGAAATTAAAACATTAACCACCGTCGCTCATAAACATGGGTTACTCAGTGAAGTATTTGTGCATGGCGCTTTGTGTATAGCCTTTTCGGGACAGTGTTATTCAAGCTCTGTGAGCGTGGGTAAATCAGGTAATCGTGGGAGTTGTAGTCAAGCTTGTCGCGATGAGTATGAGCCGACAGCAGAGGGGCATCGTTTCCCGCTCAATTTAAAAGATAATTCTGCGTATTTTGACTTGCCTGAACTAGCAGCCGCAGGCGTTGATTCTTTAAAAATAGAAGGGCGTATCAAAGGCGCGCATTATGTTTATACCGTGGTTGATAGTTGGCGAAAAAATATCAATCGTTTTGAAGAAACAGAGCGACTAGTTTCTGCTGATATGTATGATCAAAATGATGACGCTAACCTTCATAAAGTATTTAATAGAGATTTTACCAATTCGTTTTTGAAAGGAAATCTCACCAAAGATATGTTTATTGATAGCCCACGAGATTTCAGTGTAGAACACGCGGTTAAAACACAAAAGGCAGTTTCAATCCAGCACATTGATACAGTAAAAAAAGAGCTTTACGCCGATAGGAATGCTCTTGGTGCAACGCTTGAAGATAAGATTAAAGACCTGAGTATCGCAAAGCGCAAGCTAACAATTCTATTTTCTGGCGAGATCAATAAACCGTTAAACGTTCGTGTTTTGATTGATGATGGTAATGTTAATAAAGATGAATGCATCACTGTACTTTCAAAATCTTCTTTAAAAGAAGCAGGGAAAAGTGGTCTTGATACATCAGATATTGAGAAGCGCTTTAAGCAGTTAAATAATGATGCAATAGTTGAAAAGTTTGATTTCTCACAGCTGGGCAAAAATCTACATATTCCGTTTAAAGAAATTACGCAAATTAAGAATAAAATAGCGTTTTTATTAAATGATTCGAAAGCGATCATTACTCCCGTGGATGTGCCAAAGTTAGCCCATCATCCTAAAATTAACCAACAGCCCACGTTATCTATTTTAGTCAGTGAAGAGAAAGACTTTCATTTGTGTGATGTGATCGACCCTGATGTTGTCGATGTGTACTTTAAAATACCCGAAAGCTTAAAAAAAGATTCGCTTAAAACTATCAATCTATTAAACAATAACCCAAGATTAATCCCATGGTTTCCAGCGGTTTTAATAGGTAAAGATTATCTTGAAGCAGTAAAAATACTCGAGCAGGTACAGCCCAAGCGCATCGTTAGCAATAATACAGGCATTGCATACAAGGCGTTTGAAATGGGCGTTGAGTGGATAGCTGGACCGTTTTTAAACACTACAAATTCGTATGCGCTACGAACCCTGAAAGAAGACCTTAACTGTGCGGGTGCTTTTATCTCCAATGAAATTAATAAGTTGCAGATTAAAAATATCAAGCGACCTGAAAACTTCAAACTGCTTTACAGTATTTA
>CAYOHT010000018.1:2371-16475 GCA_964403815.1 uncultured Cocleimonas sp. | reverse complement strand
ATGGCTGATTTGGATAAAGAAACGGTCGATTTTCAGGGTAACTACGATGACTCTGAATTTGAGCCAGTGGTTTTCCCCACACGCTTGCCAAATCTATTGCTCAACGGTTCTTCAGGAATTGCGGTGGGCATGGCAACCAATATTCCACCACACAATATTACCGAGACTATCAACGCCACTATTGCATTGATTGATGAGCCAGAATTAAGCATTGATGATTTGATGGTGCATCTGCCAGGGCCTGATTTTCCAACGGCGGGTGTGATCAATGGTGCTCATGGCATCAAGAAGGCGTATCACACGGGTAAAGGTAGTGTGAAAATTCGTGCTGTCGCGCATTTTGAAACCACAAAAAGCGGTCGTGAAAAAATTGTAGTGACAGAACTACCTTATCAGGTTAATAAGCTGCGCTTAATAGAGAAAATTGCCGAACTCGTTAAAGATAAAAAGATTGAAGGTATTTCCGAGCTAAACGATGAGTCGGATAAAGATGGTATGCGCATGGTCGTCACGCTAAAGCGTGGTGAAGTTCCTGAAGTCATATTGAATAATTTATTCAAACAAACGCAGATGCAAAGCAGTTTTGGCATCAATATGGTTGCAATCATTGATGGCGCGCCTAAGCTGTTTAACCTTAAAGAAATCATTGAAGCGTTTGTTCGCCATCGTCGCGAGGTGGTTACACGCCGCACGATTTATTTGCTACGCAAAGCGCGCGAACGTGCACATATTTTAGAAGGTTTGGCGGTTGCGCTGGGTAGTATTGATGAAATCATTGCATTGATTCGATCGTCGGCAAATCCAACAGAAGCCCGCGAGCGGTTGTTAGCGCAAGCTTGGAAGGCAGACATTGTTTTAGAGATGCTTGAAAAAGGTGATTCTTCAACTGCTCGCCCAGAAAATCTAGACCCACGTTTCGGCTTGAAAGATGACGGCTACTGGCTAACTGAAATCCAAGTTAAAGCAATATTAGATTTACAACTACACCGTTTAACAGGTTTAGAGAAAGACAAGATTTTAGGTGAGTATCGCGAGCTATTAACAAAAATCATCGACTTCTTAGATATTTTAGGTTCACCTGCACGTTTGATGCAGGTTATCCGTGACGAATTACTAGAAATGCTCGAAACTTACGGCGATGAGCGTTTGACTCAAATTAATGCAGTGGGTGAAGATCTTAACGACATTGATATGATCCCTGAAGAAGATGTAGTAGTCACGCTTTCACATGAAGGTTATGCCAAAGCTCAGCCAGTCGACACTTATCGCGCACAGCGCCGTGGTGGGCGTGGCAAAGTGGCAACCAAGATGAAGGATGAAGACTTCATCGAAAAACTCTTTGTCGCAAGTACGCACGATACCGTGCTGTGTTTCTCATCTAAAGGTAAGGTTTACTGGTTGATGGTGTATCAACTGCCAATGGGGAGTCGTACTTCGCGTGGTTTACCTATTGTGAACTTGTTGCCACTAGAAGATGATGAGCGCATCCAAGCGATTTTGCCGATTCGTGAATATGAAGATGATAAATATATCTTCATGGCAACGGAAGACGGCACGGTTAAAAAGACAGAACTTAAAGCTTTTGCTAATCAACGCTCTAGTGGATTGATTGCGTTGAAGTTGAATGAAGGTAATCAGTTAGTTGATGTTGCGCTTACTGAAAAAGATGACGAAGTCATGCTATTCAGCACGCAAGGCAAAGCGATACGCTTTAAAGAATCTGACGTGCGTTGCGTGGGTAGAGTGGCCGCTGGTGTTCGTGGCATCAAGATGGCGAAAGATCAAACCGTAAATGCGCTAATCGTGTTGCGTGAAGGTCGTCTATTAATGGCAACTGAAAACGGCTACGGAAAACGTACCGAAGTTGAAGAGTTTAAAGCACAAAATCGTGGCGGTGGTGGAGTGATTGCCATCCAAACCTCTGATCGTAACGGTGCTTCAATCGGCGCGGTACAAGTGATTGATGAAGATGAGATTATGCTGATTACCAACGGCGGTATTTTGGTACGCACAAAGGTTGAAGATGTTTCAGTTGTGGGTCGTAATACGCAAGGTGTTCGTTTGATTAAACTGGGTAAAGGTGAGAATCTTACGCAGTTGGTTCAAGTTGCGAGTATGGGTGATGATGACGAGGATGATTTATCAGAAGATGGTGATGATAGTTCTAATGAGACAACAGATACATCTGAATCAGAGGATAAGTAGGCTCCAGCTCCCTGAGCGGAGTCGAAGGGCGCGGCATCTAAACTACCAATGAACGGATGGATCTACATTTTACAATGCTCAGATAATAAGTTACTACACAGGTAGCACCAAAGATTTAGATTTAAGATTAGCCCAACATGATATGGGCAAAGGCTCACATTACACGCAAAATCGTTTGCCAGTAAAACTAGTTTTTAGCCAAGAGTATGAAAGAATAGATGATGCTTTTTATATTGAAAAGAAAATTCAAGGCTGGAGCAGGAAAAAGAAAAAGGCTTTGATAAAAGGTAGCTATGAATTATTACCTGAATTATCCGAGTGTCAAAATGAAAGCCATAGTCGAAATAAATAGGTGCTTTCTGTGCCGCGCCCTTCGACTCCGCTCAGGGAGCTGGAGGATAGGTTTTTTTGATCTTAATTTAAGTAATAAAGAGTAAATCAATATCAGATTAGCAAATAAAACATCATGTAAAAGTGGGGGGGTGTGCTTTGATATATTAAGTAAAAGCCCTTTCTTGTTTATCTATAACTTGTTTTTTTCTGGGGTGGTTTAAAGTATGGAACAGCTCATTACTTTTATTGACCGTTTCGATGCATTTGGTTACGTCATAATCGGCGTAAATATATTATTACTAATATTCGCCCGACAAATTCTAAAACAGGTCTATCATAACCCTGAGAAAATTTTAAATTTCTCACGTAAAGTAATGATTTTTAGAGCATTAAACTTACTCATAATGCTTGCTTACGGTTATTTTAAGTTCGTCCAAGGTGGCAAAGATTTAGAGTCGAAAAGTCTAGGTTTTAAGGTTTTAGCCGTTCTGGCGATTGTTTATTTTGCTTATTTAGCCATGCATCTGGCACATGCTTTTTTGGTGCGACAATACGGAAAAGCACGTGAAATAAACGGCAAGAAACGATTCTCTTCAACTTATCAAACACGTCTTTTAAGTATTTTTAGTAGTGTTTTTATTGGCATTATTGCACTGCTTAGCATTATTCGATTATTAGGTTTTGACTCGGTCTTAGAAGCAGGTGGTGTGATTGGTATTATTGGTGTTTTTCTTGCATTAACATCGAGCATCTGGGCACCTGATATTTTTCATGGTTTGATTATCTTAAATAGCGACATGTTTTCTGAAGGTGATGTTATTCAGTTTAATGATGGCGAGCATATTTATGGTTTGGTTTATAAGACGAAAGTCTTTCATACAGTAATACTAAATATCGTAAATAATCATCGTGTTATGATCAGAAACTCTAAACTGCGTGATTTTACAGTGCACAATCTATCCAAGTTTGCCTCTGCCAAAGGCTTGCGCGAAAACTTAAAGTTTAAGATTGGTTATGATGTTTCTCCAGATGATGTGCAAGATCTATTTGAAACAGTTTATGAATTGGCAAATAAAGATTCTGGTATTGAAATTGAAGAACAACACGCGCTTGAATATGGGGTAAATGAAACGGGTGATCACGCGGTTGAATGGGTGTTTTATTATTACACTAAGGAAGTGGAAAAACTCATGCTAACACGTCAACGCTTATTACAGTTGATGTTAGAAATATCGCTTGAAAAAGGCATCTCTTTATCAACACCGTTTACGCATACCGTAGATGGGCTTAACGAGACAGTTATTAGCCAACAAGTTACCAAATAATCATGCATATTCAATAGCTTCATGCTAAAAAGGCTTGTGAAAGCACACCCCCCTAGTTTTACATGATGTATTTGAACAGAGAACTTAAAGCAAACCATCTATCTTTAATATACTTTTTAGGAAATAGTAATGACACGTAAGTACAATTTTAGTGCCGGCCCTGCGATGTTACCGCAGGAAGTTTTAGAGCAAACTCAAGCAGAAATGTTGGATTGGAATGGCAGTGGTATGTCGGTGATGGAAATGTCTCATCGAGGTAAAGAATATATGTCAATCGCGGCGGAAGCTGAGGCTGATTTGCGCGAAGTGATGGCGATTCCTGATAATTATAAAGTGCTGTTTTTACAAGGTGGCGCAAGCTCTCAGTTTGCCGCAATTCCACTAAATTTATTACGTGGTAATGACAGTGCTGATTATGTAAACACTGGCGCATGGTCTAAAAAAGCGATTGCGGAAGCGAATCGTTATTGCTCGGTGAATGTAGTTTCAAGCACTGAAGATGCAAACTTTACTACCGTGCGCCCGTATGAGAGTTGGGATATAAACCCTGATGCCGCGTATCTGCATTATGTGGCGAATGAAACCATTGGTGGCGTGGAGTTTTCATTTATCCCAGAAAGTGGTGAAACGCCTTTGGTGGCGGATATGTCATCCAATATATTATCTCGTCCTGTTGATGTGTCAAAGTACGGCATGATCTACGCAGGTGCTCAAAAAAACATTGGCCCAGCGGGTTTGACGATTGCCATAATTCGTGATGATTTGATCGGTAATGCGATGGATGTTACCCCAGCAATGATGAATTATGAGACGCTAGCAAAGGCTGACTCTATGTATAACACGCCACCCACATACGCATGGTATCTAGCGGGTTTAGTCTTTAAGTGGATTAAAAAACAGGGTGGGCTTGAAGGGATTGGCGAGATCAACAAACGAAAATCTAACAAACTATATGCTGCCATAGATAATTCAGATTATTATAAAAACCCTGTCGATAAAGAATTTCGTTCTTGGATGAATATACCGTTCACATTGGCTAATTCCGAACTTGATGGTGAGTTTTTAGGCTTGGCAGAAGAGCGCGGCTTGGTTTCACTAAAAGGGCATCGATCTGTGGGTGGAATGCGTGCGAGTATTTATAATGCAATGCCAGAAGCAGGTGTTGATGCGCTGATTGAATTGATGGTAGATTTTGAAAAGAAGTATGGGTAATTAGATGATCTACTCAATCCAAACGCTAAATAATATATCTGATAAAGGTATAAGCTTATTACCATCATCAAAGTACTTAGTTTCCGATGAGATCGAAAACCCCGATGCTATTCTACTGCGTTCATTCAAAATGCACGAAATGCAAATCTCTACCTCATTAAAAGCAGTCGGTCGTGCTGGTGCTGGGGTCAATAATATTCCTCTCGATAAAATGTCCAATGCAGGTGTAGTGGTTTTCAATGCACCTGGCGCAAACGCCAATGCGGTAAAGGAGCTGGTTATTGCGGGTATGTTAATGGCGTGTCGTAACTTAATTTTGGCGCGTGATTTTGCGATAAACCTCGAAGGTGATGATGATACGATCACCAGACAAGTCGAGGAAGGTAAAAAGAATTTTAGTGGTTTTGAATTACCGGGTAAAACCTTGGGCGTAGTAGGCTTAGGTGCGATTGGCGTACTGGTTGCAAATACTGCTCGTGCATTAGGTATGCGTGTGATTGGTTTTGATCCACTTATTTCTATTGATAAAGCATGGGAGCTGGATGCCAATGTGGAAAAATCAAATGACATCAATCACCTTTTAAAAGAGTCTGACTTCATAACCTTTCACGTACCTTTGGTTGAAACCACCAAAGACTTAATTAATGCTGAAAGCTTACAAAGCATGAAAGATAATGTCACAATAATAAACTTCGCAAGAAAGGGTATTGTTAACGATGAGGCGGTTTGCGCCGCGTTGGATACAGGCAAAGTTTATTCGTACGTATGTGATTTTCCTTCTACACTTTTGAATAATCATAACCGTGTTATTGCACTACCGCACCTTGGTGCATCAACGCTAGAAGCGGAAGAAAATTGTGCCATTATGGTGACAAATGAAGTTAGAAACTACCTAGAAAATGGTACAATTCTTAATTCAGTCAATATGCCGACGATTGATCTACCGCGTGCGGGAGATTGCCGTATTTCAATGATTCATAAAAACATTCCAGATATGGTGGGGCAGGTGTCTCATATTCTGGGTAAATCAGGTGCGAATATTATTCACATGGTTAATAATTCACGCGACGATGTGGCTGTGACATTAATGGATGTTGAAGCAGGGCTTAATGAATCAACAGAATCTGAGTTATCTGCAATCGAAGGCATGTTAAGATTGAGATTGATTTAAAACGCCACTTAGAAGCATGATTGCCTTTACCTAAATATTAATGAGTAACCTGATCAGGTTCTCCTTAAGCACACCCCCCTAGTTTCACATGATGAATTTATGACAGATAAAAACACAACAAATGAAAAGTTATTAAAAATACGTAGTTGCATTGATGCACTTGATGATGAAATGCTGGAGCTGATTTCTAAACGTGCAGAATGCGCAGAAGAGGTTGGCAAAGTAAAGCGCGAGGCTGGGGAAACTGACCTTTGGTTTTATCGCCCAGAACGTGAAGCTCAGATTCTTAATCGTGTGGTTGAAAATAACAAAGGACCATTGGCAAACGAGCGTATTACCGCGATTTATCGTGAAGTAATTTCTTCGTGTTTGGCGCTGGAGCAAAGCATTAAAGTCGCTTTTCTTGGTCCTGAAGGCACTTTCTCACAAGAAGCATCAAAAAAACATTTTGGTCAAGCGGTTGAAACCGTCCCTGTTGGCTCAATAGGGCAGGTCTTTAAAGAGGTTGAAAATAGCACAGTTGATTATGGCGTTGTACCCATTGAAAATTCCACTGAAGGTGTAATCTCCTACACACTCGATGTGTTTATGAATTCACCGTTAAAAATTAGTGGTGAAGTAAAACTGCGCATACATCAAAACTTAATGGTAAATCCTAGTGTAAAAGATGAAGGGTGGAAAAGTGTTGAACGCATATACTCGCACCAACAATCATTAGCTCAATGTCGTGAATGGTTGGATAATAATTTACCCAATGCAGAACGTATCCCTGTTTCGAGTAATACCGAAGCCGCTAAACAAGCATTAGCTGATAAAAACTCTGCTGCTATAGCGGGAACACTTGCGGCTGAAACTTATGCTTTAAACATTATTCAAGAAAATATTGAAGATAATAAAGATAATACGACACGTTTTTTAGTAATTGGTAAACAAGATGTCCCTCCCAGTGGTGCGGATAAAACGACACTGATGATCTCCACCAAAAATAAAGCGGGCGCTTTGTACCATTTGCTCGCGCCCTTAGCTGCAAATGGTTTAGATATGACGCGCATTGAGTCTCGACCATCACGCAATGCAAACTGGGAGTATTATTTCTTTATGGATATTAATGGTCATCTTAAAGATGAGACCGTGGCTAAAGCACTTAAAGAACTGGGGGATGAAGCTGAATTAGTACGTGTATTAGGTTCGTACCCAAAATCTATAGTATAAAAATAGCATAAAAATATGACCATTGATTTTATAAAACTCGCTGTTTCAGGTGTTCAGGGCTTACAGCCTTATTTGCCAGGCAAGCCTATCGAAGAGCTTGAACGTGAGTTGGGTGTGACAAACACGCTCAAGCTAGCATCCAATGAAAATCCCGTAGGACCAAGCCCTAAAGTATTGAACGTACTGAAAAACCCACTACCAAAGTTGGACTTATACCCTGATGGCGGTGGCTTTACTTTAAAAGAAAAACTGTCACAAAAACTAGGCGTTCATCAAAACCAAATTACGTTAGGCAATGGCTCAAACGATGTGCTGGATATGATCGCGCGCGCTTTTTTATGCGAAGGGAGAGAGGCGATTTATTCAGAATATGCTTTTGCGGTTTATCCCATTTGTGTGCAGGCGGTTGGCGCAACGGCGAGAATCTCAAAAGCACTGGAAAGTGAGCATGACGACAATCCTTACGGGCATGATTTGGATGCCATGCAAGCGCTCATTACCGTTAAAACCCGCGTTATATTCATTGCAAATCCGAACAATCCAACAGGTACATGGTTAAAATCAGATGATCTGGATATTTTCATTTCAAAAGTGCCGAATGATGTGATTGTGGTTGTTGACGAAGCTTACTTTGAATATGTGATTGAACCTGACTATCCTGATACGCTACAGTGGTTATCAAAATATCCTAATTTGATTGTCACGCGCACCTTTTCTAAAATTTATGCGCTGGCAGGTTTGCGTGTGGGTTATGCTGTTTGCAGTGAAGAAATTGCAGATTGTTTAAACCGTGTGCGTCAGCCGTTTAATGTGAATACACCCGCGCTGTTAGCGGCAACAATGGCTTTGGATGATGAGGAGCATGTAAAAACTTGTGTTGATATAAATACAAAGGGTATTAAGTTTTGGCGGGCAGCTTGCCAATATCGTGGCTTGGACTATATCCCAACGGTAGGTAACTTCATCACAATAGATTTTACAGAAGTGTTAGAAGAAGCGGGGCAAACAAATGCCATGCCTATTTACGATGCTTTATTGCGTGAGGCGGTGATTGTTCGCCCTATTGGTAACTACGGCTTACCAAATCATCTACGCATTACCATTTCGACGGTTGAAGATAACCAACGATGTTTGGATGCGCTTGATAAAGTAATGGATGCTTTGGATGATGGTGTATAAGACGCATGATTAAACAACTGACAATATTCGGCGTAGGTTTAATTGGTGGCTCGCTCGCACTCGCGCTTCGCAAAGCAGGTTACTGCGATAAAGTTGTCGGCTGCAGCCGAAATGCAGAGCACTTGCAACGCGCGGTAGACTTAGGCGTAATTGATAGTTACACGCTAGACCCAAAAGAAGCCGTGCAGGGCGCGGATATGATTTTGTTAGCCGTACCGATGCGTGCGATTAAATCTGTGTTAGAAAGTATTGTTGGTCATATTGATGCCGATGCCATTATTACCGACGCGGGTAGTGCAAAAGGTAGTGTGATTCGTGCGGCGGCAGAAGCATTTGGTGGTTCTGTCTCTCCAAACTTTGTTGCAGGTCATCCGATAGCAGGACGAGAGAAAAGCAGCGTAGAGGCCGCGATTGATGATTTATACATCAACCATAAAGTGGTACTAACACCCTCATCAGAAACCAATGCCAATGCCGTTTTACGCGTAAAAGAAATGTGGCAAACAGCAGGTGCAACGGTTGAAATTCTCGATTACAAACAGCACGATGACGTACTCGCGGCGACCAGCCATTTACCCCATGTGCTTGCTTATTCTTTAGTGAATACCTTATCAAAATCAGAATATGGCGATGCTGTTTTTGACTATGCAGCAGGTGGCTTTAAGAGCTTCTCGCGCATCGCATCCAGTGACCCTGTGATGTGGCGTGATATTTGTCTCGAAAATAAAGAGGCTATATTATCAGCACTTAATGATTTTCAGCAGGACTTATCTGACCTAAGTAAATTAATTGAAACAGATGATGAGGATGCGCTGACAGAGCTGTTTGCGCATTCAAAAGCTACGCGAGATCGGAATATTTAGCGAGCTTCCCATTTTGAATGTTTTTTTTCCAAAATGGTGAACTCGATTATATCGACGTTTTTTGTCGACGTGTAAAAGTGGGGGGGTGTGCTTTTATATCTATTTTTTTAACACTCTTATCCTTTAAATAATAAAGTAACAATCATGTCAAATATCCAATTCAAAACCACCCCGAATGGAAAACTAAATGGGACACTTCGAGTGCCTGGCGATAAGTCCATGTCGCATCGCTCAATCATGCTGGGTTCATTAGCGGAAGGCATAACACACGTTACAGGATTCCTAACAGGTGAAGACTGCATCGCCACTATGACTGCATTTCGTGCAATGGGTGTGAATATTGAAGGACTTGAAGATAAAGAAGTCATTATTCACGGTGTAGGCATGAAGGGTTTAAGCGCGCCATCGAGCGAGCTAGATATGGGAAATAGTGGTACAGCGATGCGCTTGATGACAGGCTTGCTGGCAGGACAAAGTTTTGATTCAACTTTGATTGGCGATAAGTCTTTATCAACAAGACCGATGAACCGTATCACCAAACCATTAGCACTAATGGGCGCAGAAATTGGCACAGAAGAGGGCGGTCGTCCTCCATTAAAAATTAAAGGCGGAAATAACTTAAAAGGCATTCATTACGATATGCCCATCGCCAGCGCGCAGGTGAAATCTGCCATATTGCTTGCAGGTTTATACGCGGAAGGAGAAACAAGCGCGACAGAACCAGGCATCACACGCGACCACAGCGAACGTATGTTACGAGGCTTTGGTTATGAGGTTACAACCACGGGCGAAAATGGTAATCACATCAGCCTGCAAGGTGGTGGAAAATTAACTGCTTGTGGTATTGACGTGCCAGCGGATATTTCATCTGCTGCCTTTTTTATGGTCGGCGCGAGTATTGCTGAAAGCTCGGATTTGACTTTAGAGCACGTCGGCATCAACCCAACCCGTACAGGCGTTATCGACATACTTAAACTCATGGGCGCGGATATCACCTTAACAAATGAGAAGGAAGTCGGAGGCGAGCCAGTAGCGGATATTCGCATCAGATCAGCACAACTCAAAGGCATCAAAATACCCGAAGCACTTGTGCCATTGGCGATTGATGAATTCCCCGTGATTTTTGTAGCCGCCTCTTGTGCAACAGGCGAAACCGTATTAACAGGTGCAGAAGAGTTACGCGTGAAAGAAAGCGACCGTATTCAAGTTATGGCAGATGGTTTAAACGCCTGTGGCATTGATGCTCAAGCAACTCCTGATGGGATAATTATTCAGAGTGGTCAATTAACGGCAGGTGAAGTTGATAGCCATGGTGATCATCGGATCGCAATGGCGTTTTCAATCGCAGGCTTACGAGCTAGCGGTGAAATTATAATCAATGATTGCGCCAATGTTGATACGTCATTTCCTGACTTTATCAAATTGGCTAGCGGTGTGGGCTTAGGTGTTTCTTAGCTAAATATTCAAAGCACACCCCCCTAGTTTTACATGATGTAAAACTAGGGGGGTGTGCTTTGATAATCGAATTAAAAGAAGTCCACGAAAGGCACGAAAAAATACGAAAATAAAGTATAAATATGTTTTTCACTTAGGCTGGGATACTTTCGTTGCTTTTGTGCTTTTCGTGGACATCCTTTTATGTTTTCTGTGTCCTTCTTTCAATGGCGAAAAGCCTTTAAGAAACTGCTTTCCAAACAACTGCAATATCATCAACTTGAATATCTGTTTTTCTCAGTTTAATAGAGAACTCTTCAATATCAACATTATCAAGTTCGAATTCTTCAGCTAGATCGTCAACTTTATCTTCCAACTCTTCTTCAAGTTCTTCAATATCATCTTTTACTTTTTCGACACGTTCTTCTGCACGGCTAACATCGCCTCGCTCTTTTAACACGCGCGAGCCTGCACGTCCGATTGAGGCACGCGATTTTCCAAAGAGTGCGCCGAGTACGGTAATGCCTACGTTGAGGAATGACGAGGTTGTATCTGACTCTTCCTTTTCTAGTTTTGCCATGGCGCGGTCTAAGCGATCAGTAAGTACTTTTTCTTTTTTTGCATAGCGTTCTTGTAACACTTCAATGGCTTCTTCTTTTTCTTCATTTAGCGTGTCAGAAAGTCGCACTTTAAAATCACTCAATGACTCATAAGGATTTGATTCGAGCTTGGGTGATTTACAACGGTAAAGCTCTAACTTGTGCTTGTGATATAGCCAGTCTTTTAATGACGTGATTGTCTTACGCAGTTTTTTATCGCTACTAACAATGTCAGGAACTTCTGCAAACTGTGCATTCTCAGAAGCTTTTGTAGGCAGTCTATCAAAACAACTCTTATTATCTTCGAGCGTTTCAGAATCATCCCATTCTAATGAGCGATCACCTTTTTCTAATGGCAATGACAGACAAAACTCTTCCTCTTCATCAATATCGCGCGTTTGATTAAAGAAGTTTAAAGTGCAAGATGCCATGATGTTAGCTGTAAACTGATTTGATTCATTCAGTGAAATTTCAAAATGCTGTGGAATACTGTTATCAAGCGTTGAATAGTTATCAAAACCATCAACTTTTACTTTTTTGAGTTTGGGATTGTTAACATCGGTCTTTGAAATCTGTGATTTTTGATTAGCCATTAAAGCAGAAATTTCATCACGTTTTAACGGACCTTTGAGGTAGCTCATTACCCAGCGTGTGCCGAATAAACGAATATCGTCAAGGTGAGCACTTTTTAAGAAGAAGGTACGTTTTTTAAGGTTAGCTAACAAGGTGCTAATTTCTTTTTTATCAAAACTAGAACCCACTTTTCCGCCCAGCCCGTCGATGACTCGCGCAATATCTTGGGATGTTTGTAAGCGCCCAATAAACCATGTTCCCATATTGGAAAGCCCTTTGTAGTCTAGGTCGACAGGGTTTTGCGTGCTCAAAACTACGCCAACGCCATAGGCGCGTGCTTGCTTGAGTAACAACATCATGGGCTCTTTGCTAGGTGGGTTTTTAACCGGTGGAAAGAAACCAAAAATCTCATCCATGTAGAGCAGGGCTTTTAATGCAGATGTGCCGCTTTGTCTGCGCATCCAAGCGATGAGTTTGTTCAATAATAAGGTGACAAAGAACATACGTTCATCATCATTCAAATGCGAGATAGAAAATATGGCTACCTTGGCTTTGCCATTCTCATCATAAAGCATTTTCTGAATATCAATGCTTTCGCCTTCTAACCATGTTTTGAAGGTAGGGGAGGCGATGATTGCATTAAATTTAGTGGCAAACTTAAAACGCTCTGCTTGAGGGTAGAAACCTTCAAGCGGGAGAACACCAATCTTTTTAAACGGTGGGTTGATTATTCTACCGATTAAATCTTCTAGGCTAAGGTCATCGCCTTCCATCCATGATTTGCTGATTAATTGAGCGAGTAAAATATATTCTTTTGATTCAACAGGATTGGCTTCAACACCGATGAGTGAGAGTAAACTACTAACGGTGGATTTGATGTAAGCGGTAAAGCTGTCGCTGTCTTCTAATATTTGGCTGGGTGGAGCTTCAAGAGAACTAAGTACATTAATACTTACGCCTGCGCTACTGCCTGGGGTGTAAATGGTTTTTTTAACCTTTGAGAACTTCTCTACGCGTGCGCTATCTTGGTGATGGCTCTCAACGCCATTTTTCCACATGCTTGCAATTTTTGTCGCGTAACTGGCTACATCCTTTTCTTTTGCACGAGCTTCATCAGCTACCCAAGGTTCGAAAGCACTAGAGGAGAATGTGGAATCAGTTAAACAGAGGTTACCCATGTCACCTTTTGGGTCAATGATAAGTGAAGGGATATTATCAATCGCTGCTTCTTCAATTATGCCAACACCTAAGCCTGTTTTCCCGCTGCCTGTCATGCCGATAATGGTTGCATGGGTGGTGAAGTTTTTATTTTTTAGTAGAGTCAGTGCTTCGGTGGTTTCGAGTGTGGCTTTATCAATGTCTTTGCCAAGATAAAATAGCCCTAGCTTTTCGTAAGTCTCTACCATGATTCTGCCTTAGTGTTTGTAATGAGGTAATCATGGGCAATACTACCTTATTTCCTAGTTTTTAGGACACAAAAAAGCCTGCACAAGGCAGGCTTTTAACTATTTTATTTGCGCATAAATTAGTTTATAACAAACATCTTGTATAGATTAACGAATCAACCCAAGTGCACGGAAAGTATCCTTGTTGAGTTGGCCAACAGGTAGCCCGCGTGAGCTTTGGAATGCTTTTAGTGCAGCAGCGGTTCCTGGTCCCATTTTTCCGTCCATTGATCCTGGATCAAAGCCTTTAGCTTTTAATGCCTTCTGGATACCAGAAACAATACCTTGCTTTGTTGCTTTTTTGGTTTGCTTAGTAGCTTGCTTATTCACCTTCTTTGGAGAAGTCATTTTTTGTGTAGTCTTCTTAGAAGCAGAAGGCTTTACTGTTCTCTTTTTAGACTTTTTAAGAATAGCTTTCTTATTCATTTTCTTGGCAGAATTAAGTTTTGTCTTACTAGAGCCAGCGTTCATAACGGCTAAGTAGCTGCTGTAACTAATACCAGAAGATTGACGGTATTGCTGCCTCTTTGGTGCAGTGCGTACAACGGCTTTG
>CAYOHT010000018.1:0-2271 GCA_964403815.1 uncultured Cocleimonas sp. | reverse complement strand
CTTTGGCGCATTTGTTTGACAAAGAACTCCACGCCAAACATAACGTGCATTACTTGTTTTTACGCGGTAGTTTTGTGTTTTGTAACGTGCCGGAGTGTGAACTGTCTTATAAAGTGCAGGAGCAACAAACTTCTTTTGTTTTATTGTTTTATAAGCAGCAGGTACTAATGTTCTAATTTTTTGTATTGGACGAACAAGTACACGGCGTGAAACATTTTTGTAAACAGCAGGTACTTGCACACGACACATAATTTGACCTGTCATGTTATCGATACGAGTAATCGCACCATGACCTTTACGCCATGTGTTGTAAGCAGGCTTAACCAACACACGACGTGTATTGGTTTTGTATTGAGCAGGAATTGTACGTGTTACATAATAAGCTTTGCGAGTTTGAACGCGCTTATTTACCCAACCATATTGAGGAGCACGAACCAGTACGCGTTTGCTTGTTGCGCCCTGGATAAGAACACGACGTGATTTATTAGCGTATTTTGCAGGAACTTGAACCTTAGCAAAACACTGACCAGGTTTGGCGGCTGGTAAGCCTAAACCATGACTGCGACGTTTTGGAGCTTGAGTATAAACTCGTCTTGGTTGAACTTGCTTTTTATATACACGAACTGGGGCGCGTTGAACAACTCTAGGCTGTACAACAGTGGGCTCTACTATAACAGGAGCTGCAGTTTCAACTTGTTGCTGTGATCCTACTTGTTGTGAACTAGAAACTTGGGATCCACTTTCTACCTGCTGTTGAGAGCCAGACATTTGTGATGACCCATTAGTAACTTGTGATCCACCAATAACCTGTTGTTGGCTACAGCCAGATAAAACAGCAGCAAGTATCACACTTGAAACTGAAAGTTTTGTAGACATATTCATGAATTGTTATTCCTATTTTTATTACTTTTTAAATAAGTAATACTAAATTGTTAGTTAAAGACTACCAGTGGTGATGCCAAAGCTAAAGTTAATAAATCACTATAACTGGGAATACTAATTTTTATCGTAATATTAAAGTAGTGATATATGAATAAACGGTAGTTATTTCCAGTCGATGTGAATATTCACAATTTCTTAGAGGCTGTCTTAGGTTATTATAAGCGCATGAAAGTTAACCCCGATCAATTAGCGTCTTTTTTACAGCGCCAGCAACCAATACCAAACGTATTCCTTATTACGGGAGATGAGCCTTTGCAGGTGATGGAATCGTGCGATGCGATACGCCAGTTAGCCAAAAGCCAAGGTTATAGCGAGCGGGATGTTTTACATGCGGATAATAAGTTTGATTGGGGGACGTTGCTGGGTGCGTCTAATGCGATGTCATTATTTAGCGAAAAAAAGCTGATTGATTTACGCATCGAAACAAAAACACCAGGCAGAGTCGGTAGCCAAGCCATTCGCGATTATATGCAGAAACCGCCTGATGATAAGGTATTGTTAATACAAATGGCTAAGCTAGTTGGTGGTGCGCGTAACAGTGCGTGGGTAAAAGCGATTGAGAAGAGTGGTGTCGTGGTGCAAGTTTGGGATTTATCGCCGCCACAAACGATGGCATGGGTTGCAAAGCGACTGCGTAGCGAGGGCATGAAGCCAACGAATGAAGCTGTGCGTTTATTAACAGAGCGCGTTGAAGGTAATTTACTGGCAGCGACTCAAGAAATCAGTAAACTTAAACTCTTGTTTGGTGGTGATGGTGGTGGTGAGATTGTCATTGAAGATAAACATGTTTTAGAATCGGTGAGCGATAGTTCACGTTTCTCAATTTTTGATTTATCTAATGCGGTGATGTTGGGCGATGTGCATCGCATTCAACATATTCATCATAATCTAAAAGAAGAGGGCGTGCCTGTTCAACTGATGCTATGGACACTAACAGATTTAAGCCGTCAGCTTTACAATGCCAGCTTTAACTTAAAGAATGGCGTTGCGGCATCGCAGATATTATCCAAAATGCCAAGGCCGAGACAAAAGCCTTTTCAGGTCGCAATGCAACGTATGCAACATGCAAATTGGCCAGATATACTAAAAAAGAATGGTGAGATTGACCGCTTATCCAAAGGACAGGGTGATATTGCCAATAAAGGATTGGGCAGAGTCTGGTCGGATTTGTTAGAATTAGCATTAATATTGGCGGGTAGTGCTGTTATTGGTAGTAACTAGTATCGATAGATACACCTTTAATGTTGGTAAGTTGCGAGAATACTGAGTTATGCTTGACTCCGCTCAGCAAGCGTGCAGTCGTTTGAGAGCGGTTCCCTAAGCGGAGTC
>CAYOHT010000017.1:0-16711 GCA_964403815.1 uncultured Cocleimonas sp. | reverse complement strand
GCACACCCCCCCACTTTTACAGCATGTTTAAAAACATCATGTAAAAGTGGGGGGGTGTGCTTTGTATAAGTTCTATTTCATAAGGTATTGAATTATCGGGTATTCACCTTGTAAGTGCAATCAAACAGAACAATCAATCAACGCTATCAATAAAGTAATCAATTAAGCCTTCACATCACACAATCTATCGACTTATAATCAGCACACTTTTTTATCTCTTGCATGGCTGGCTCTATGATTTTCTTTATAAAAAGAGTTTTAATCCTCTTTTACATTTTCATTGTTACCCCTGTGCTTTATGCCGATAATATCGACTTATTCATCCTTGCAGGACAATCCAATATGCAAGGCTGGCGCAGTGATGCAAAGCAGTATCCCGCTGATAAAAAACAGTTAGATTCACGCATTCCTTTCTACTATGAAACCATTGGTTATGACTCATCTCAAAAGCAATGGGGAATACTAAAACCACAACTTGGGCATTTTCAATCAGGGCATTTTGGACCAGAAATAACCTTTGGGCGCGCCTTATTAAAAACAGGTCATGTACCTGCTATTTTCAAATACAGCCTTGGCGGTAGCAGCCTCAAGCTTGACTGGAAAGCACCAGGACAGCAGGGGATTTATGATAATATGGTATCGAGTATTAAAACAGCCATCCAAACACTCAAAGCCCAAGGTCATACCGTTACACCCCGCGCCATCATTTGGATTCAAGGTGAAAGCGATGCAGATAATGTACAGTTATCAACAGAGTATTATTGGCACCTGAAAAAAATGCTTAAACACCTTAGAAATAGCGTTATTCGTCATCCCAGCACCCCTGTTATTCTAAGTGTGGATGAGCAGCACCCTCGTGTTCAACAGAACCCGCAGGTTGTTGATGCTCAGATTCAACTCGCAATGGAAGATCCAACAATTAGTTTTGTATCAATGCATGGATTAGAAAAATATGATGTGACTCACCTGACGGCAAAAGGGACAATTGAACAAGGAAATAGAATTTTTCAAGCGTATCAACAACTACAAAAGTGATAACCGCTTATCATCTGTTTCTTTACCCTTCATCCAAACAAGAATAAAATACTCTCAAGGCTGAAAAATAATAAATAAATTAGGGGTACAATATGAAAACCATTACTAAGTCTATACTTGCGTTTGGACTACTATCACTTTCTGTAACAACTTTTGCAGAAGAGTTTGACTATAAAAAAGCATCTACAAATTACGTTGATAACACCTCATCGGGCAGCACTGGCAACAACGGTGTAGGCGGTTTAAACCAATATTATTTTGGTGGAACCATTGGAGCATCAGATGCAGGTAGCTACTGTTCTGGCTCTACTGATTGTGAAGATGGCGATACCGCTTGGAAACTTTTCGGCGGTTACAAAATATCCGAAAACCTAAGTGCAGAAGCTGCGTATGTCAATCTAGGCGATGTGCATAAGACGGGCACAAATGGCGCGGAGAACTCAGATGTAACAGCGCTTACGGCTACCGCTGTAGGTTCAATGCCTGTTACTGAACAGTTTGATGTGTTTGGGAAAGTCGGCGCAATGCGTTGGAGTAGTGATAACACCTCTGGCGACCAGAGTGGTTTTGGCTTAACGTATGGCATTGGTGCAAAAATGGATTTGAATGAGACCACTAAGCTACGCGCAGAATGGGAAAAGTTCCCCAGTATTGAAACATCAGATAGTGATAAGACTGATGTGAATATGTTGAGTGTGGGTGTAGAGCTTTCTACGTATTAAAAGATTGAAAGCTTAAAAGACTTTTTGCCACGGAATCCACTAAAGGACGCGGAAAAAAGCATAAAAATAACGTAAATCTTGTATTTCTCAGCACACCCCCCTAGTTTTACATGATGGACTCTATTGTATGGAGGGTGTTTTTATTTCATGGTTTTATTTCATAGTTATCAAATCAACACCATAAAAAAAGCAGCCATCGGCTGCTTTTTTTATCTGAATAACTACTATTTCAGTCATTCAGATTGCTTCTTAAACTTGTCAGATCAAGGCGAAGAATGTGAGCTTACAGGTGTAACTGATCATTCTTCAACGCGGAGCTGGCAAGTTTAAGGAGTGATATGGATGACTAAAAATTATTCTGGGCTGAACGAGGATCCACACCCACAAGTGGTCTTCGCATTTGGATTACGAATCACAAACTGAGCGCCTTCTAACCCTTCGGTATAATCAATATCTGCACCGACAAGATATTGAAAGCTCATAGGATCAATCAAAAGCTTCACTCCATTTTTCTCAACGGTAGTATCGCCTTCATTAATCACTTCATCAAAAGTAAAGCCATATTGGAAGCCAGAACAACCACCACCTGAAACAAATACTCTTAGTTTGAGGTCGTCATTCTTTTCTTCTTCAATCAAACCTTTTACTTTGTGTGCTGCGGCTTCCGTAAAGTTTAGAATGGGTGCCGCGCTTGCTGTTGCTACTGTCATGATATTACCTTTAAAATTCTATAAGACTTTTCACAAGTCTACTCTTAATCTGTTTATTTAACTAAAAACCTGTCTTTATTAGGGTTTAGCCAAACAGTTCTGCTGAGCATGTCGAAGCACACCCCCCTACTTTTACATGATGTTATTCTGAGCCACCCTCATTAATCAGATTACCATTCACTACCGCACCTACAGGCAACTCAAGTGATTGATAATGTACATCACCATTAATGCGGGCTTGATCAAATAATTCAACCTTGCCATCGACAAAAACATTGCCATCAATCTGCCCGTTTACAATAAGATGAGATACTTTTATATCACCTGTCACCAATGAATCTTCACTTACGATCAGCACCGAGTCTTCATCATCAGAGCGAATACCACCGTTGACACTACCCACCACATGCAAGCCGCCTTTGAAGTGAATAATACCTTCAATGGTTGTACCTTCGCCAATCAAGGTATTGATGGTGGCGCGTAATAACTCTTTTTGCTTCTTTTTTGAAAACATCCGCTTATCCTTTTATGGCAACAACGCAGGTTGCATTAACCCTGTTGTTTCATCTAAGCCTAGCATAAGGTTCATATTTTGAATCGCCTGCCCTGCCGCGCCTTTTACCAAGTTATCGATAACCGACAAAACCACAATCTGAGAACCTGCTTCAGGTTGATGCACCGCAATTCGGCACATATTTGAGGTTTTCACACTACGTGTTTCAGGGTGAGAACCTGCAGGCATTACATCTACAAATGGCTCATCTTTATACGCATTTTCATATAAAGCCTGCAAGTCCGTTTTTCCTGCTTCTTTCTCTCTGGCATTTTTATTAGCTCGCGCATAGAGCGTGGCGTGAATACCTCTAATAATCGGCAATAAATGCGGCACAAAGGTTAAATCAACCTTGCTACCCGATAACCCTGATAACAACGACAGCGTTTGAGCAATTTCAGGTTGGTGACGATGCCCTTGTACCGCATACGCTTTGAAACTTTCGCCTGCTTCACTCAATAACGTAGAAACATTAGCTTGCCTGCCAGCACCACTAATACCCGATTTAGTATCGGCAATAATATTATCTAAATCAATCAAACCCGCATCAACCAAAGGTTTAAAGCCCAAAGTAACCGCCGTTGGATAACAACCAGGATTCGCCACCACTCGCGCAGTTTTTATTTGATCACGGTTCAGCTCAGGCATACCATAGACCGCTTCAGCCACAACCTCTGGGCAGGCGTGTTCCATGCTATAAAATTTACGCCACACATCAAGGTCTTTTATTCTAAAATCAGCCGCAAGATCAATCACCTTCGTACCAGCCTCCAACAACGCAGGTACATGATTCATCGCCACGCCATTTGGTGTCGCAAAAAAGACTAGATCACATTGCGCTAATGCATCGGTAGAGGGATCACTAAATTCTAAATCGATAAACCCACGCAAATTAGGAAACATCGCATCCACACGCATCCCCGTATTTGAGCGCGAAGTTACATAGCTAATCTCCACATCAGAATGGGTAGCCAACAGCCTTAGTAACTCAACGCCTGTATAGCCTGTTGCGCCTACAATGCCTATTTTTTTGGATGCTTTTTTATTAGTCACGTTACAATTTCTTTATGGTTTATTAATTAAGTGCCTATGATAACGTGATTTATATAGCGTTAGAAGTATTATAAAAGCACACCCCCCCACTTTTGAATGATGTTTTTGTAATCTGCACACCTACAAAAAAGCATTCTTAGTTTCATCTTTTTAGTGCCTTTCGTAGACTTCCTTTACACGGTATCATATGCGCTAATCAAAACGAATAACCATCATTTTGTCCAATAGCCAAACAAACATAATCCTCACCACCCTAAACTCTCGCTACATCCACTGTGCGTTCGGCTTACGTTATATCTATGCCAATTTAGGAGCCTTACAATCCCAAGCGCTAATTAAAGAATTTACCATTCACGAACGCCCGATTGATATTGTGGAAAAGCTGCTTGAACCTCAACCTAAGATCATCGGCTTTAGTGTTTATATTTGGAATATTACCGAAATCAGCCAAGCGGTTGAGCTACTAAAACAAGTCGCGCCAAATATTATTATTGTATTAGGTGGTCCTGAAGTCAGTCACTTACCCGATAAACCTGAAGTCGTTGATCATACTGATTACGTGATTATGGGCGCTGGAGAAGTCAGTTTTAAGTTTTTATGCAATGAAATACTGGCAGGGCGTAAGCCGTTAAATAAGATCATCAATGGTGAGAGTGTTCCACTAGAGCAGCTCGCCCTTCCTTACGAATTTTATAACGACGAGGATATTCGTAATCGTCTGATTTATGTTGAAGCTTCACGTGGCTGTCCCTTTAAGTGTGAGTTTTGCTTGTCGGCGCTTGATAAAACCTCCAAGCCTTTTGAACTAGATGTTTTCTTGGCTGAAATGGATAAGCTGATTCAGCGTGGCGCACGCAACTTTAAATTTATTGACCGTACCTTTAATTTAAAAGTCCGTACCAGCGTGGCTATTTTAGAATTCTTTTTAGCGCGTATGACGGATGATCTTTATTTGCATTTTGAAGTCATCCCCGATAACTTACCTGAAAAGCTCAAAGAAGCTTTAAAGCGCTTCCCTAAAAGCTCTTTGCAGTTTGAAATTGGCGTGCAAACCTTTGACCCTGAAATACAAGCATTGATCAGTCGCAAACAAAATAACACGAAGACATGCGAAAACTTACGTTGGCTACGCGAACATACAGGCGCGCATATTCATGCGGATCTTATTTTTGGCTTGCCCAGCGACACATTGGAAAATTTTGCCAACAGCTTTGACCAATTAGTAGCGCTGAATCCACAAGAAATACAGCTCGGTATTTTAAAACGCTTGCGTGGCGCGCCAATCAATCGCCACTCAGAAAAATACCAAATGCAGTACAGTACAACACCGCCTTATACTATTTTACAAACACGTGACATTGATTTCAAAACCTTACAAGCCGTCAATCGCTTTGCGCGTTATTGGGATATGATTGCAAATTCTGGTCGTTTTCAAAACACACTTCCACTTATTTTAAAAAATAACGGCAATTCAGCTTTTGCCCAATTCATGAAACTCACCGAAGCGTTGTATAAAAGTGAAGGTAGCACTTGGAAAATTTCTCTACCGCGCCTCTATAAGTTACTTTATGACGTATTAGTAGAAGAGTTTGGTATTGCAGAAGAAACTGTTCAGGCTATCCTTGAAAAAGACTTCCAACAATCTAAGCAAAAAGGTTCTCTTATGCTACTGTTAAATAAGAAAAAAATACCACGATCTGGCACAGCTAACAAACGCCAGAAGAATCATTCTGCCTGAGTTTTATTTAACTTTAAATTAATTAAGAATATAGAAATATCATGTAACGGTTTCACTCTAATAATGGGGTTAACCACTTTAACTCAAGCGGTAAGCTTACTAAAGAGGGGCTTGTGTAGCAGGAGCATCAAAAGCCTTGCATTTAAAGTCTTTTTGATCGCCCCATAATTAGTGTTTTTTTTTAGCAAATGCTATAGTCCAGTATGTTTTTTACAGTAGCTTCAGAATCAAATGACAAACAAACAAACTATGCTTAAATTTCCAATCAACAACTCTCTTTCTAAGATTACCCTAAGGCTCGCCACTTTCGGCGCCGTCGTATTACTCGTGGGTTGTTTAGGTAAGCCTCCCACGAAAGGGGATGGTAACATTGTAGAAGAAGCAAATGCTAAAGAAGCACCCATGACTGCAAATAAAAAAGCACCTGCTAGCGCTGCGGCAAACACAAAACAAAACGTTACTGATACTAAACCTAAGAGCACAATTGAAAACCTCACGCCTCGTCACTCATACGAACTAAAAGTGATTAACAGCATGTTAAAGCGCTTCCATTACAAAAAATTTGCGCTCGATGATGTTTTCTCAGAAAAGATTCTGAAGCAATACATCAAACAGCTAGACCCTAGTAAAGTTTATTTTACACAAGCTGACATTAACGAATTTAACAAACACAGTAGAAAATTTGACGATGACATTGAAGCTGGCGACACCACTTTTGCGGTCGAACTATTCAAAACCTATCAGCAACGTGTAAAGGAACGCTCTGCTTTTGCTGTAAAACGCATTGATCAACCTTTTAACTTCAAAGAAGATCAAAGTTATGTGTTAGATAGAAGAGATGTAGCTTGGGCAAGCGATACCAAAGCATTGGATCTAGTGTGGGAAAAGCGCATCAAAAATGATTACATCAATCAAACCTTGTCTGATAAAAAACCCGCTGAAACTATAAAAAGCCTGAAAAAACGTTATGCCAGCATTGCAAAACGCACCTCTCAGATCAAAAGTAACGAGTTATTTCAAAGTATTGCCAATGCTTATGCAGGCGCTATCGAGCCTCATACTTCCTATCTGTCACCCAGATCATCCGAGCAGTTTGATATTAATATGAGCCTGTCTTTAAGTGGCATTGGCGCCGTTTTACGAACTGATGATGAAAATACCAAAGTCATCAGCGTTGTCCCCGGTGGCCCAGCGGATTTAACTGGTATGGTTTCTGCTGGCGATCTCATTATTGGCGTAGGTCAAGGCACAAAGGATACGGTAAAAGATATCGTCGGCTGGCGTTTAACGGATGTGGTCAATGTTATACGAGGTAAAAAAGGCACCAAGGTTGTGCTTTCAATTCTCCCGCATGAAACAGGTTTAAGTGGTAAATCTGAATACGTTAATATAGTGAGAGATAAAATCAAACTCGAACACCAAGCGGCGAGTAAACGTATTATTACCATTAAGCGCCCTGCGGGTGATGTGAAGGTGGGCGTAATCAAGCTCCCTTCTTTTTATATCGACTTTAAAGCACGTAATCGTGGCGATGCTGAGTATGCGGGTACAACACGTGATGTTAAAAAACTGCTAATCGAACTCAATAAAGAAGGCATCAACGAGTTAATTATTGATCTACGCGGCAATGGTGGTGGTTCTTTAAGTGAAGTGGTTTCGCTCACGGGTTTATTTATAGACAAAGGCCCTGTGGTGCAAATCAACGATACGACTGGTCGTACCGACATTTTGCGTGATAATGATTCTGGCGTAATTTACAACGGCCCGATGGCTGTAATGATTGATAAAGGTAGCGCCTCAGCTTCAGAGATTTTTGCAGGCGCTATTCAAGATTATAAACGCGGCCTCATCATTGGTGAAACCACTTTTGGTAAAGGCACAGTACAAACCGTTTTACCACTTGCATCTTATGCACGCAAACAATTTGATAAACCATTTGGTGAACTGAAAGTTACGAGCGCACAGTTCTTTAGAGTGAATGGTGATAGCACGCAACACAAAGGTGTCGTCCCTGATATTGCATGGAACCTGCCCAAACTTGATGAAGAGTTTGGCGAGCGCTCCTACAAAAATGCTCTACCTTGGCGCAAAATTGATAGTGCAAAACACATTAATTTCAGCAATCTTTTTACCTCCGTTGCTCTGCAAAAAGCCAAACAAAAATCGTTAGCACGTATTGCACAAACCCCAAGATTTGTTGCAACAGTTAACCGTTTAAAGCTATTGGTTGAAGCGGGCAATGAAAAAATTGCTTCACTCAATTTAGCAAAACGCAAAGCAAAACGTGCGTTATTTAACAAAAAACTCCTCGCATTTGAAAACCAACTGCAAGCTGCCAGTGGCAAGCCTTCTTATAAAACCATTAAAGAACTGCGAGATGCACAAGAAAAAATTAACGATGATATTTTCAATAAGAAAAAACCTGTTGATGTATTCTTAAATGAAGCCGCAAATATATTGGCTGATTTAAGAGGTACACAGTTTTTTTCAGCGAGAAAGTAAACAGTAAGTAAGAATTAAGAAGCACACCCCTATACTTTTAAATGATATATCATTAGCTTTTAGCGACTGCAATTATCTATGCAAATCTATATGGTCAACCAACAGATTGTTTCGCTAACATAAAAAAAGGACACGAAGAATAAGAGAATATTCGTGTCCTTTTTTATTTCTCAACATGAATTAAGTAATAGTAGAAAACTACTTCTAAACCTTATCATTTCCCAACGCAGGCTGATGGGAATTAAGAATGAGATGTTTTTTTACGTCCAATATTACGTGTTAGATACATCATTACGGCAAGTATTACTAATAACAATGCAGTACCTGCTAGCAGTGCATAATCTTCTAAATTCAACATCGAATACAGCATCGTATACAAGCCCACCAGTAAAATACTGATCAACGTGGTTTTACCCAAACTGCGTATCGCGGCGAAGGCATAGAGACTGATCATAATAATGATAATCGCTGCCGCTGAGATGTAGGCATTAAAGAAGCCTGCGTGTTCTGCCATGGATAATAACGTAAGATAAAACATCGATAATGCCAAACCAATCATACCGTATTGCACCACATGTAAACGACGACCAATACCCAACTCAAACAGTAAAAATGTGATGTATGTTAGTATAAAAAAGAGCGCACCGTACTTGATTGCACGGGTTATTTTTGAATACAACGACACTGATTCAAACAGTTTCACCCCTGCTCTAAATTCATTCACATCGAACTTTTGTGTTTCTAGTGTCCAAAGCTGTGGGTAGTTTCTTGCCAAGTGTGGCACTGACCATTTCGCCTTAAAGCCTGTATCCGTTACTTTATGATTATCAGGTAGCACATTGCCCTGAAAACTAGGGTGTGGCCAATCCGAAGTCACGGTAACATCCGTTGTTTTTCCAAATGGGCTAAAGTAGAAACCTTGGCTACCGTTAGCATTTATCGTTAAAAAAAACTGATACTTGCTCTTTTGTGTTGTCAGGTCTAGAGGGGCATGAAAACCATTAGCAAATGTTTTAGTAATTTTTGTACCCGGTTCAAAATCTACTTGCTCAACTTCCGTCCAATGTAATGGCGACACTTTGTTTATTGCTTGTGTATCAGAAATTCCTAAAGAAAACCAAGCACGATCCCAATGAATTTTATCAATATGGTTAGACAAACTACTAATATCTGGGCGTTGAAAATGACCCGCTATTTTTAAATCAGCCGTATATACCAAAGATTCATAAATACTACGTTTGCGTGTTTGTCCTTGCAAATTTGCAGAAATCTTTAAATCTTCAGGCAAAACAATCGCTGTGCGTTGTTCATAGTACGTTTTATTAACTTTGCGCTCATTACCATCTTTATCAGTTAGCACTTTTACAGAGGTAAATTTTTCCGTATAAGGAATCAATAAAGCAGGCCCTTGAAGCTGCTGCCGATGCCCCCAAGTGCCTGCAATATCATTTAATACACCGTGATAACTACTACTGCGTTCGCGTACCACATCGCTCACCATCCCAAGTGGAATCATCATGATACCGACTAAAGCCGCAATCATAATAAACCGAAATACCAAAGAATCACTCAATCGTTTAATATCCACCATATAGCTTTTAAAACCTCTGCCATTATTTTCTCCATCGACACCTTCATTATCCGAAGGTTTTAATAAACCAATTTTACGTGCCATAAAAATAACAAAAAATATTACGCCTGCAAAAACTGCGAGCATAAATAATAAACCTATCAAACCAAATACCACACTCATAACTAACCTTCCTTTAGATTTTATTTATTAACAATTAAAAACTAAGAATACGAAACTATTTTGTAGATACTGTGATAAGGGTAAGCAACTTCTATGTTGCTTTTATGCAGATTTAATGCAGAACGTGAAAAAGTAAAATAGAGAGTAATAAAGCACACCCCCCCACTTTTACATGATGATATAATAGCGTGTAATTTTAATTTAAGACTCAAACGACGATGAATCCTGATCTAGCAAACCTACAACCCTACCCATTTCAAAAGCTTGCCATTCTCAAAGAGGGGGTTTCTCCTGCGAATAAGCCGATGATCTCTTTGGCAATGGGCGAACCAAAACACCCTACTCCTACTATCATTTTGAATGCACTCAAAAACAACCTTTCAGGATTATCAAATTACCCTCTAACAAATGGTTCGAATGACTTACGCACTGCCATTGCTTATTGGCTAACGCGCCGCTTTAAACTACCTGAAAATAGCCTAAACCCTGCAACAAACGTTTTACCTGTGAACGGTACGCGCGAAGCATTGTTTGCTTTTGCACAGACTGTTATTGATAGAAACCAAAAGAATCCAAGCATATTAATGCCGAACCCTTTTTATCAAATATACGAGGGCGCAGCGTTGTTGGCGGGTGCCAAACCTGTCTACCTGCCCTGCACAGCTGAAACAAATTTTGTTCCTGATTTTAATGAGGTTAGCAGCGAGACTTGGGATGATTGCCAGCTCATTTATCTTTGTAGTCCGGGAAACCCTACAGGCGCGGTAATTCAAGAAGAGCAAATCAAACAGCTACTGGAGTTAGCAGAAAAACATGACTTTATTATTGCCAGCGATGAGTGTTATTCAGAGATTTATTTTGATGAAGCCAACCCGCCTGTAGGCTTATTGGAAGTTGCCGCAAAAACAGGCAATACCGAGTTTAAGCGTTGTATGGTTTTTCATAGCCTATCAAAACGCTCTAATGCACCAGGTTTACGCTCAGGCTTTGTGGCGGGTGATGCGGATATACTCAAACAGTTTTTGCTCTATCGAACCTACCACGGCTGTGCAATGTCTCCTCCCGTGCAAGCGGCTAGCATCGCCGCATGGAATGATGAAGCACATGTATTAGATAACCGTGATCAATACCGTGAAAAGTTTGATGCCGTCCTGAACATACTCTCACCTCTTATAAATGTACAAAAGCCTGATGCAGGTTTTTATCTATGGGCCGATGTTGGAATGGATGATGAAGTTTTCACCCGAGATATCTTTGAGCAAGAAAACTTAAATGTCGTACCAGGCAGTTACTTATCTCGTGAAGTAGATGGTGCAAAACCTGGGGGAAATCGTATTAGAATGGCATTGGTTGCCGACCTTAATGAGTGTATTGAGGCGGCTAATCGTATTGCACACTATTTAAAATAAAATAATCTTTGTACTGAATTTAGTACTTGGGATTCAGTGTAGATCAAATATAACCATCTTTCGTTTACCTTAGAGATTTGCGGCAAGGAAATACAACTCGAAACTCCGCCCCAGGCTCACGGTTCACCACGTCGACCTTACCACCCATATTAACCGTCATCTGATGCACCAGCGCCAGCCCTATTCCTGTTCCTACGGTTTCTCGGGTTAATTCACTTTCAGTTCGATAGAAAAGATCGAATATCTTCTTCATCTGGGTTTTATCCACACCCGGCCCGTAATCTCGTATGATAAACTTAATGTCGTTTTTCTGTAACTCACAACTAAGATCAATCTTTTGTTGTTCTGCATTTACTGAAAACTTAATAGCATTGTCGACAAGATTGATCATGATTTGTATAAACCAATCAGGGTCTACTTCTAAATCAACGTCTTTTACATCTTCATTGCAGATAAGATTAAACTTAAAGCCAGCACGTTTAATTTGGGTCGATACTTTTGACTGCACACCATCGATTAATTCAGGCACACCGATAAGCTTCAACTCTGCCGTTTGTTTATTGCGCGTTACGCGGGCGAGATGAAGCACATTATTGATCAGCCTTGATAAGCGCTCACTCTCATCGAAAATAAAATCGTAGTAGGTTTTCTTCTTTTCATCATTCGCCCAGCCTTCACGTAACATTTCTGAATACATGCGTATCGAAGTCAACGGTGTTTTTAGCTCATGGCTTACCGCAGAGACAAAGTCTTGTTGTTGATTGGCTAGGTTGATTTGTGCCAAACCTAAGCGATACATCAAATACAGCCCCGCACAAAGCACCGAAGCAAGGAGCAAGCTCAGCCATAATATTATTTTACCGCCAGCGCCTACGGGTAACTTTTGAATACTGAAGAGTAATTGTAATTCGCCAAGCGGATCAGATAAACGTATTTGGCGCAGTAGCTCCCCGCTTAATGTACTTTTCTTGAGATAAGTATTTGATTCATTTGCCGAATAAACCGAAAGCACATCGCCTTGATGGCTCACCAATAAATCACTCATTTGTGATAATGACGTTTTACGAAAAGCCTGATTGATAATACTGTCTAAAAAAGGCTTTTGATCAATTAACAAACCTTGAATAGTGCGTTTGTTATTTAACCAAACATTACGAAAAAGTACAAAATGTCCGCTATCTAATTGGCTGAACTCAAAGGGGTCGATAGAGCTTTCAAAGGTACGTATTCTTAAGGCTGATTGTTTGGTTGGAGCTGATACTGCGTTAGGATTAACTATTGATGCCGTGTTTTTTGTTCTTTTTCTTTCATTATTACTAAGCGCCAAATCCGATATACCTTTATCCAATAGGTTACCCAATGAATCCTTCTCTAAATCCATCGATAACTCACGTTCGGGCAATCTATTTTGCTCTTTCCTAGAACGGCTACTAAACTTGCTCACTGATGCTGTTTTTCTCTTTGCTACAGGTTGAATTTCTTTTGAATACGTTTTTTTCAGTTTTAAATCTTCCACACGTCCTAGATTATTTTCTTTTTGTTTTAGCTTTGGTACTACATTTTTTAACTGATCAAAACCTCGTTGTGCGCTGGGCTTTTCTACTTTTTCTTCAAGCATTACGCTGCTGTTATTATTCGCATCATTCACATCACTGGCATCGTGGCTATCGTGGGCATCAACGCTTGATGAAGAAACTATATCTTCAGATGCGGTACTAGCGCCCTGCTCCATTGACCTTGATGAACCACTCCCGATAATCCCACCAAGAAATGATTCACTTTTCGCTTTATTTTTTTCATTAAATTTAAGCTTTTTACTCTCTACTTTTTGTGGCGAGATAGGCATGGACACCGTATTTTTTACCAAGCTATTTTTACTTAAAATACTGTGGATTTGATCTTGCAACAATGTCCTCTCTGCAAATTCCTTGCCTTCAATACCATAGAGTTTGGCATTGTTTTCTAATTTATTCGGTTCAGATAACAAGCCAGGAAGTAACGGTGTTATCAACTGACCTTCATTATCAACTTGGAAATAGCCAATCAAGCCTGCTATTTCAGACTCCAGCGGAAATTTCGACAAAGGTGAACGCTGTAGTAAGTTCGATTTGTTTGTGATGTTTCCTGCAATATTCAAAAAAGAATAATCGGTAAACGAGCGCTGCTCCTCGATATTAATCAAACGCAAAAACTCTGCATCAATACGGCTCGATAACTCATCCGCCATTAACTGATGTTGGTGGAATGTTTCCCATTTTAATCGGCTATATGATTGTTGAATTAAAATCGCCGCAGGAATCACCAAAGCAAAGAAAAACAACAGCAGCCAGCGCCGTAGCTTTTTCTTATCTAAACCTGTGAGTGTGTTTTTTGGCATGCTTTTAGTTACAGTAGTTGCGGTAGTTGCAGGTGAGTAAACGAGAATTAACTAACGAGACGATAGCCTGCACCGCGCACTGTAATCAAATATTCAGGCACGGTAGGATTACTTTCAATTTTACGGCGTAGCTTGGCAATGTGAATATCGACGGTGCGCGTTTCTAAATCTAAATCACTGGCATAGCCCCAAACTTTGTTTAGAAGTTCGTCACGAGAAACTGGACGCTCATTATTTGTGTGTAAATATTGCAATATGTCGATTTCTCTGCGCGTAAATGACAAGGTTTCGCCTTCTCGTTCACAGGATAGATTTAAACAATCAATGACTACATCATCGCCCAACTGTATTTTCTGGCTCTGTATTTGTGTGCTTGCTGTACGGCGCAAAACTGCTTCTACGCGCAGTACCAGTTGTGCCACTGAAAATGGCTTTGCGACATAATCATCTGCACCAAGCGTTAAGCCTTCTATAATATCTTCATCGCTGCTTTTTGCGGTGAGCATTATAATGGCCTGATCACGACTTTGTTCACGAATATTATTACAAATATCAAAACCGTTCATGCCCGGCAACATCACATCCAGCAAAATCAAATCAAACTCGCCTGTAAGTGCCTTGGCTAAGCCATCATCGCCGTGGTCGGCGTAATCAACCTCATAGCCGTGATATACGAACACATCGACCAATCCTGTTCGGATAGCTTCTTCGTCTTCGACAATTAGTATGCGTGCTTTGTTTTTATCTTTCATTGCTCCAGTCTAACAAGAGTAAGCTTTACTGATGTAAATTTTATGTAAAGTTTTTGCCAACTTTCGTCATTCTTTTTTACATAAATGTGTCTATTTCAAAAGTACTTCTAATTTTAAACTGTGTTCAAGCAATGGAGATATTTCTCCTTTGATAATATATCAAACACAGGAAAACATTATGAAAACGTCAATTTTAGCAAAAAAACTATTCACAACCAGCGTTACCACGGCAGTGCTTATTCCGAGTATCTTAGCTGCTTTTTCTTTACAACCCGTTTTTGCAGAACCGTCCGCTATTAACAAGATGACATATAAAAGTAGTCAACAAACTAAACAGTCCACCCTTGACCTTAAAAAAATAGCCAGTCAAAATCCAAAAATAGAAGTGGTTTTTGTCTTGGATACAACAGGTAGCATGAGCGGTTTAATCCAAGCCGCAAAAGAGAAAATATGGTCAATTGCCAGCACTATGGCTTCTGCACAAAATTCGCCTGAAATTAAAATGGGATTGGTTGCCTTCCGTGACCGAGGGGATGCTTACATAACAAAAACAACGCCGCTTACGACTGATTTGGATTCGATGTACTCAACATTGATGGATTTTAAAGCAAATGGTGGTGGCGACGGCCCAGAAAGTGTTAATAAAGCATTGTACGATGCGGTACACAAAATGCTGTGGAGCCAAGATAAAAATACTTATAAAGTAATCTTTTTGATTGGCGACGCACCCGCGCATATGGACTATCAAGATGATGTAAAGTACCCAACCACTATCGCAAAAGGTTTGAAGAAAGGTATTGTGATCAATGCTATACAAAGCGGTCAAAATAGAAAAACTACGACCAATTGGCAACAAATCGCAACATTAGGGCAAGGAAATTATTTTCAAGTAGAAGATGATGGCAATGCCGTTGCTATCGCCACGCCGTATGACCAAGAGCTTGCTGATTTATCAAAAGAGTTGGATAACACCCGCGTGTACTACGGCAACAAAGAAACAAAGTTAAGACAACAGAGAAAAGTTGCCGCATCTTCTAAACTTCATAGTAGATCCAGTCTGAAATCACTCGCGCGACGTGCCACTTACAACACTTCAGCTAGTGGAAAAGATAATTTCCTAGGCGAAGGTGAATTAGTCGATGCAATCAGTAGCGGCAATACAAGCTTCGCAGAAATTGATAAAAATGAATTACCTAAAAAAATGCAATCTATGAAACCAGAGGCGCAAAAAGAATATATTGTAGGTCTCTCTAAAAAGCGTGAAGAATTGAAGAGTGATATTAAAAAACTATCTGAAAAGCGTAATAAATTCTTAAAAAAGAAAGTAGCAAAAAGCGGGGCAGATAAAAACTCACTGGATGCTAAGATTTTCGGAGCAATCAAAACGCAAGCTGCCGAGAAAGGTTTAGTATATGATTCAGATAGTGCTAAATACTAAATTTAGCATCTAGTGATATAAACATGGTTCATGGTGTTACTATAAACACCATGAACCATGCCCAGACACAAATCAGCAGTTATCAGAAAGCACTACGCCTTTTCTGGCGAGAGCTATATGCAACAGGCGGTAAAACGCTCTACAGCCTGCAAGCTTTCGGCCCTAATAAACCCGACTGGATCAATATTGAACACATCTTTCCCATGGCATGGGTGGTGAATGAGTTTAAGTGCAAAGATCGCCGTGATTGTCGTCGAAATGAACAGAAATTTAACTTTATAGAATCAGACCTGCACAATCTCTACCCCAGCCGTCGTGATTTAAACCTGCTACGAGGCAGCCATCGCTTTGGCTCGATAAAAGGAGAATTGCGCGCTATTGGCTCTTATGATTTCAAAATTGATAATAAAAATCGTATCATCGAACCTGCACCCGCTAGCCAAGGCGAGGTTGCACGCGCCATGTTTCACATGTCAGAGACTTACCATTTAAAAATATTCACACGCCAAGCCAAAACACTCGCTTATTGGAATAAGGTTGACCAGCCAAGCAAAGAAGAAATGCGCCGCAATGATATTATCGAAAGCTTACAAGGCACGCGTAATCGATTTATTGATAAACATAAGGATATTGAAGAATTATATAAGCTTAGAACATTATAGGTAAGCT
>CAYOHT010000016.1:0-16955 GCA_964403815.1 uncultured Cocleimonas sp. | reverse complement strand
TTTTTTAACGACTGCTAGAATTTATGCAAAGCTCCATGATTTTTTATAAAACATCATGTAAAAGTAGGGGGGTGTGCTTTAATTTCCTGCTAGCACTCAACAATATTAACGGGCACATCAATCACATGCAGCGCCAATCCACCGCGCGCTGTTTCTTTGTATTTTGAGCGCATATCTTTGCCTGTTTCTCGCATGGTGCGGATGACTTTATCCAGTGAGACATAGTGCGAACCATCGCCACGTAACGCCATTCGTGAGGCATTAATCGCCTTTACTGCACCCATCGCATTACGCTCAATACAGGGTATTTGCACTAGTCCACCAATCGGATCGCAGGTTAAACCTAAATTATGCTCAATACCGATTTCTGCCGCATTCTCGATTTGCTCGGGCGTGCCTCCCAAAACTTCGGTTAAGCCCGCCGCAGCCATTGCGCTGGCAGATCCTACCTCACCTTGGCAACCGACTTCTGCGCCAGAGATTGAGGCATTTTCTTTAATAATCATGCCAATTGCGCCTGCAGTGAGCATAAATCGGACAATGCCTTTTTCTCCGCCTTTGTCAGCTAGCTCATAAGCGCTACAAAAGTTTTTATAATAAAGCATCACCGCAGGCATAATCCCCGCCGCGCCATTGGTGGGCGCAGTCACTACTCTGCCCCCTGCCGCATTTTCTTCATTTACCGCCAGTGCATACAGATTGACCCAATCCATGCTGCCTTGATTAAACAATTCATGTGTGTCCTCATTATTGAGGGATTGATACAAATTTGCAGCGCGACGTTTGACTTTTAAGCCGCCAGGCAAAATACCGCTATTCTTGCAGCCCTGTTCCACACACTGTTGCATTTCATGCCAAATTCCCAATAAACCTGAAACAACCTCATCACGTGAGCGCCATGTTTCTTCGTTTTTCATCATAATCTGACTAATCGATAGTCTGTTTGATTTGCATATCTGAAGTAGTGCTTCTGCCGTCGTGAATGTATAGGGAAGCTTATGACTATCTTCTTTAATAAAAGATTCATCCCAGCTCTGGCAGTTTTCATCCACCACAAAGCCACCACCCACCGAATAATAAACATTTTCCTGTAAGGATTCTTCTGCCGCATCAAATGCTGTTATTTGCAAACCATTGGCATGGAGAGGAAGGCTTTTTTTACGGTGAAAGATCAGGTCAGTTTGCTCATCAAAAGCAATCACTTTTAATCCATTAAGTTTTATTTTCTGAGAACTTTTAATATCAGCAATGACTTCAGGAATACAATCTACATCTACCGATTCAGGTACTTCACCCATCAAGCCTAGCAATACTGCCTTATCACTGCCATGACCTTTTCCAGTTGCGCCAAGCGAGCCATAAAGCGCCACCTCAACACGCGCGACAGACCCCAATAAACCCTGATCAGCCAAAGCCAATACAAACTTACGCGCCGCAACCATTGGCCCCACCGTATGCGAACTCGAAGGGCCTATGCCAATTTTAAAGAGATCGAATACGCTTATCATACCCTAGCCTAAACCATAATTAATTTAAGAGATACAATTAACGGTGCTCAAGCAATATTCCCTGCTCACTAAACTCATTGTGTTCAATACGAACCTTAGAAAAGCTGGCATAATCAACACTCAAGCGAAACATGCTTTCATCCTGCATACCCAAGATATTCATTAAGATAATACGGATCACGCCAGAATGTGTAATAATAAGGATATTTTTTCCTTTGTATTCACGGAGTATTTCTTTAAAGGCTTTTAAAACACGCGAACGAAAGTCGTGAAAATCCTCCCCGTTGGGCGGCGTGACTTGTGCAGGCGACTCCCACCATGAATTTAATAGCCCACCATCCTCTTTCATAATAGCGTCGAGTGTTTTATCTTCCCAATCACCAAAATCAATTTCTATTAGCTGATTGTTAACTTCCAAATCAATTTCTTCTTCTTGGGCAATGACTTCTGCAAATTCACGACAGCTAGACAACGACGAAGTAATAATAATATCCCATTCGTTTTTGCTGTCTAAAGCGGCGACCATTTGCTGCCAACCATTATCGGTAAGTGCATCATCGGTACTTCCACGAAAAATATCGCCACCTTCTAGCTCGCCGTGTCTCAATAGCTCTATGCTCGTTGAATTGCTCACGTCATCCGAGTCCATATCAATAAGGGCATCTGGTTTTGTTCCTGACATATTAGACGTAGGTAACTTCAATAATTTCGTATTCAATCGCGCCAGAAGGAGCTTTAACAACAGCAATTTCCCCTTCTTCTTTACCGATTAAAGCGCGCGCAATGGGCGACAAAATAGAGATACGATTCTCTTTAATATCTGATTCAATATCGCCTACTATTTGGTAGATCACCGTATCTTCTGTTTCAACGTCTTCAAGCTCTACGGTTGCGCCAAATACAATACGACCTTCAACATTCAATGATGTTATATCAATGATTTGCGCGGTTGAAAGCGTACCTTCTAACTGCTGAATGCGCCCCTCGTTAAAGCTTTGTTGCTCACGTGCCGCGTGGTATTCAGCATTTTCTTTTAAATCCCCATGCTCACGCGCGGTCGCAATTGCTTCCACAATCTGCGGGCGCAACACCGATTTTAATTCATTTAATTCTTCTTTTAGGCGATCAGCGCCTTTTTTTGTAACGGGTGCTCTGTCCATTAGTAATTATCTCCAATTAACAAGCTCATAACCCTATGAGCCTGTGAGAATTTTTAGTGTGGTTGTTGTCTCGTGGTGGTGGTTAATGATGCAAGTCTTGTAGTTTATAAACTTCAGTTTCATCAACATACATCATCGCCTGACACAATGCCCATGCGCCAGTAATGGTTGTAGTATACGTGACTTTTCCTTGGAGTGCTTCTCGGCGAATTTCAAACGAGTCTTCAATCGCTTTTTTTCCTTCCGTGGTATTCACAATCAAGTTCACCTGTTCATTTTTAACCAAATCAACAATGTTTGGGCGACCTTCTCGCACTTTTTTCACTGTTTCACATTCAAAACCTGCTTCTTCAAGGCTTCGAGCAGTACCTCGCGTTGCAACTAATTTAAAATCAAGGTCTTGCAGCAGCTTTGCCACATCCAACATTGTCTTACGATCCGTATCACGAACACTTAAAAATGCCGTTCCGCCTTGTTTAGGAAACTCAGCGCTCGCTGCTAATTGTGACTTACCAAATGCTTCAGCAAAGGTTTTTCCAACTCCCATTACTTCACCTGTAGATTTCATTTCAGGGCCTAAGATTGGATCAACGCCAGGGAACTTGATAAAGGGGAATACCGCTTCTTTTACAGAATAAAAGTCTGGCACGATTTCTTCTAATGCGCCCTGCTCTGCCAAGGATTTTCCTGCCATACAACGTGCGGCTATTTTAGCCAGCGGGCGACCTGTTGCTTTTGACACATAAGGCACGGTACGCGATGCTCGTGGATTTACTTCTAATACGTAGATCACTTCTTCATCACCATCTTTCTTAATCGCAAACTGCACATTCATCAAACCAATTACATTAAGAGCCAATGCCATTTGTTTGGTCTGTTCACGCATTTTATCTTGCACATCATCGCTTAAAGAATAAGGAGGCAGCGAACAAGCTGAGTCACCTGAATGAACGCCTGCCTGCTCTATATGTTGCATGATGCCGCCGATTAAAACGTCTTTACCATCACAGATTGCATCAACATCCACTTCAATCGCATCATCTAAGAAACGATCCAGTAAAACAGGCGAATCATTAGAAACTGATACTGCATCACGCATATAGATGCGTAAGTCTTCTTCATTGTGGACGATTTCCATTGCACGACCACCTAAAACATAAGACGGACGAACAACCAATGGATAACCTACTTCTTCAGCCAAACGAACGCCTTCTTCAACATTACGTGCGGTTCTATTCGGTGGTTGTTTTAAGCCTAGACTTTCAATCAATTGCTGGAAGCGCTCTCTATCTTCTGCAAGGTCAATTGAATCTGGGCTTGTTCCAATAATGGGTGTGCCAGCTGATTCTAGTGCATCTGCTAATTTTAATGGCGTTTGACCACCGTATTGCACAATTACGCCTTTTGGTTTTTCTAAGTCAACAATTTCAAGTACATCTTCCAGTGTTAATGGCTCAAAGAATAATCTGTCCGAAGTATCGTAATCGGTAGAAACAGTTTCAGGGTTACAGTTGACCATAATGGTTTCATAACCATCTTCACGCATCGCAAGTGCCGCGTGTACGCAACAGTAATCAAACTCGATACCTTGACCGATTCTGTTTGGCCCACCACCCAATACCATGATCTTGTCATTATTAGTTGGGTTTGCCTCACACTCTTCATCGTAGCTCGAATACATATACGCAGTATCGGTAGAGAATTCTGCAGCACAAGTATCAACACGCTTGTAAATGGGGCGAACAGCTAAGTCATGACGATGTTTTCTGATTTTTCTTTCTCTTACATCCAGTAAAGTAGCTAAGCGACGATCAGAGAAACCTTTGCGCTTTAGCTCAAACATTTCATCTTTTTCAACGCTACTTAATAAACGACCTTTTAAACTCGTTTCCAATGCTACCAATTCTTCAATTTGATTTAAAAACCAAGGATCAATAGACGTTAAGTCAAATAAGTCCTGTTGGCTTAAACCATGACGAAAGCCATCTGCCACGTATAAAATACGCTCAGGACCAGCTTCGGATAGTTCGCGACGCAATGTGTCTATAGCATCAGCATCATCTAATTCAACACGTTCATCCATTCCATCAATATCAGTTTCCATGCCGCGTAATGCTTTTTGGAATGACTCTTGGAAAGTGCGACCAATCGCCATCACCTCACCTACTGATTTCATCTGCGTGGTTAATCGTGAATCAGCTTTTGGAAACTTCTCGAACGTAAAACGTGGAATTTTTGTAACAACATAATCAATTGATGGCTCAAATGATGCTGGTGTTGCCCCACCTGTAATATCATTTTGTAATTCATCCAAAGTAAACCCAACCGCCAATTTTGCAGCGATTTTAGCAATTGGGAAACCAGTCGCTTTTGAAGCTAGCGCAGATGAACGCGATACACGCGGATTCATCTCAATGATAACCATACGTCCATCTACTGGGTTAATGGACATTTGCACGTTAGAACCACCTGTTTCAACGCCAACTTTACGCAAGATCGCTAGCGAGGCATTACGCAGAAT
The DNA here is from genome assembly GCA_964403815.1 of uncultured Cocleimonas sp. Taxonomy (GTDB): domain Bacteria; phylum Pseudomonadota; class Gammaproteobacteria; order Thiotrichales; family Thiotrichaceae; genus Cocleimonas. The sequence continues at coordinate 11,766 of CAYOHT010000016.1, read as the reverse complement.
TTGGTATTCTTTATCAGTTAGCGTTTGAGCAGGTGCAACAGTTATAGAATCACCTGTATGGATTCCCATAGGGTCGAGATTTTCAATAGCACAAATAATAATACAGTTGTCCGCGGTATCACGTACCACTTCCATTTCGTATTCTTTCCAGCCGAGTAATGATTCTTCGAGTAAAACCTCTGTGGTCGGAGACATATCAAGACCACGCGCTATAATCTCTTCAAACTCACCCATATTGTAAGCGATACCACCGCCCGAACCACCCATGGTAAATGAGGGACGACAAACCGTTGGAAAGCCTAAACCTTTTTGAATTTGACGTGCTTCTTCCATGCTATGAGCCACGCCAGAACGTGCAGAATCAAGCCCAATCTCACCCATGGCAACACGGAATTTTTCACGATCTTCTGCCATATCAATGGCTTCTTTTTTTGCACCTATCATTTCGATGCCATATTTTTCTAGTACGCCGTGCTTATCTAAATCTAATGCACAGTTTAGTGCGGTCTGTCCGCCCATGGTTGGCAGTAGAACATCTGGGCGTTCTTTTTCGATAATCGCTTCAACCGTTTTCCACTCGATGGGTTCGATATACGTTGCATCTGCCATTTCTGGGTCAGTCATAATCGTTGCTGGATTAGAGTTCACCAAGATTACGCGGTAGCCTTCTTCGCGCAGTGCTTTACACGCTTGTGCGCCAGAGTAGTCAAACTCACAGGCTTGACCGATAACAATCGGGCCAGCGCCTATGATTAGGATGCTGTTTATGTCAGTACGCTTTGGCATATCAACGTGCCTCCTGGTTATTTTTAGCTTGCGACATCAATTTGATGAAATCGTCGAAAATAGGAGCGATGTCATGCGGACCTGGACTAGCTTCTGGATGCCCTTGGAAACTATACGCTGGGCAATCAGTACGTTTCACGCCTTGCAAGCTCTTATCAAAGAGCGAACGATGCGTTGCCACTAAATTATCAGGCAAGGTCTCTTCATCAACAGCAAAACCATGGTTCTGACTGGTGATAGCAACTTTTTTAGTTTCTAAGTCTTGAACAGGATGATTAGCGCCGTGATGGCCAAACTTCATTTTTACGGTTGATGCACCACTGGCAATCCCAAGTAGCTGATGCCCTAGGCAAATACCGAAAGTGGGTAATTTTTTTTCTAAGATATCTTGAATAGCGGTGATTGCATAATCACAAGGCTCTGGATCACCTGGGCCATTGGATAAAAATACGCCATCAGGATTCATTGCCAATACATCTTTTGCTGAAGTTTGAGCAGGTACAACAGTAACTTTACAACCACGATCAACCAGCATTCTTAGAATATTCTTTTTAACACCAAAGTCATAAGCAACAACATTAAATGTCTCGCCAGATTCGTCTAGTGTGTTTGTGATATTAGGATCAAGATCCCACGTGCCTTCCGTCCATATGTAAGACTTCTTGGTTGAAACGACTTTCGCTAAGTCAGCCCCTTTTAAACCTGAAAAACCTGCAATTTCTTTTGTCGCTTGTACCACGCTATCATCACTAATGTTTCCAGCGATAATACAACCGCGCTGAGCACCTTTTTCACGAAGTATGCGCGTTAAACGACGTGTATCAATATCACCAATAGCAACGACTTTCTTACGGGTTAAATATTCAGAGAGAGACTCTTCTGCGCGCCAATTACTGTATTGGTTAGGAACATCTTTAACAATCAGCCCTGTTGCAAAAATAGTATCCGCTTCTTCATCTTCTGAAGTGATACCTGTATTGCCTATATGGGGATAGGTCAGCGTGATCATCTGACTCGCATAGGATGGATCCGTTAATATTTCTTGATAGCCTGTTAGAGCAGTATTAAATACCACCTCACCCACACTACTGGATTCGTATCCGATGGCTTTGCCTTTAAAAACACTTCCATCTTCTAAAACGAGAATTGCACTCTTTTTCAAGCTGACCTCCGCTCATGACCTATAAGTCTAATATTAAAGCTTGTAAACTCTCATGACACAAAAAAGGATGACATCCAAAGCTGGAAAGCCATCCCGTTTATTGTGTAAATTGTTTAGTTTTGCGTTAATAATTCAGTTGAATGTTTGCAAAAATAAACTTGAAACTTCAAGCGAGCATATTCTACTCGAAAAGATAACAGAGTGTCTATAAGCTAGTACTAATAGAACTGAGTTTTTTCTGAAAAATCACCGTGCAATTTTAACTAAAACTTAGTTTGTCGCCGTTAGCTTCTCATCAATCGCTTTAAGTTGCTCTGCAAGCTCTCTATTCTTCTTAAGAATTTGCTGGAACGTGTCTTTGAGCTGTTCATTTTCAGAATCTAATTTAGAAATTTCATCATTAATGCCAATTATTTTCTTCTCAATTTTTGCAACTTTAGGATTACTTGAAACTTCATTATTAACAACAGCAACCGCTTCTACTGGCTCATTGATATCTTTTTCCAATTCTTTCCCTAATGCATCTTGGATTTCTCCCATTGATACATTCATGACATCTTGTTCGTCGGTCATATTTTCCATGCTATTTTCCACAACTTCTTCAGCTGCTTGTTGCGCTTGCTCTGCATCACTCACTTGATTATCTAGAAAAACGCCTGACTCGCCTTGCTGTGGATCAATCATTTGCTCTTGAGAGGCTTGTTGATCAGATTCTACTACAACATTCTGAGTTAAAAAGTCAGGCTTGAAATCTTCAGGCAGGTATTCATTCATAAGACCCGTCACTGGCTCAGGAATATACTGTGCAAATTCAGAGGCTTTATCAGGGTTCATTGCCATGTAAGCGCCGCCGCCTGCTACACCAAGTACGGTTACTAAAGATATTGTTGCTAGCTTATTCATTTTTATTATTCTCCAGCCAGTTTTGGGGATGTTCTGCCTTTCTATATTAAGACTTGTTAAACACCTTATCCCACCAGCATTTTCTTTTTTTGCGGTTTGTTTCATTAGTATTAATAAATCAGAAGTGTTCTAACTTATTTTGGGTCAACACTTTAAATAAAACTCGGGGTTGTTAGGTTATTAGTATAAACAAAGTTACGATAATCCTCACTATGTTCCCGACGAAGTAACACTATATTTCATTCATTACGCTTTCAAAAAACTTTCTTTAGCGACTTCTATGGTGATTCATCGTCTATCGCGTAGACACATCAACCTTCTTCATTCTGAAGCTTGTATTAATTCATCATGTAAAAGTGGGGGGGTGTGCTTTCGGGGCAATATAATAACTATCAACCATCACTCCATTATTTCCAATGTGTTTCCATCAGGGTCTCTACAAAAAAGCGCCTTTCTACCTGATTTACTTGATGTATACGCAATGCCATATTTATCTAGGTGCGCTTGAATCAAAGACAACTGTTTTACTCTAAACGCCGTATGCCTATCACGCCCACCGTGCAAAGGTCGTTCAAGCGGATCGGGATTATCCACCAACAATAAATGTATTTGCTGATTTTCATTAATATTTAACCACAATCCATCAAAAGATAAACCAGGACGACTGTCATCAATCGCCAATCCTAATATTTCATGGTAAAAGTGTTTTGATTGCGCCAAATTAGAAATAATCATACTGGCGTGATGAATGGCGATGAAATTGCTCGTTATGTTATGTGTCAAAGTGAATTCTCTGATAAGTATTTAATCAAGCCTGCCAATGAAACAACGATCAACGACAAACCTAAAAAGCGATGAAACAAAGTGCTGTCACTGGTGACTAGATAATCATGCGCCTTTAAGCCAATAACATGACCTATCGCCACAAAAGGTAACAACGCAAGGCTAAATTTCCATTGTAAATCTACATCATAAGCGACAAAGGCCGACATTTTTAGAATAACAAGAATTACCCAAAGCACAAATAGTGTTTCTCGTAGCTGAATACGCGTGACATGCCTTGCAACAACGGCTGCTATTAATGGCGCACCAATCAATGATGTGCCACTCACATAACCGCCTAACATCAACAAAACTGCATCAACCGCTTTGGATTGGCTTTTAATCGTGTAATTGATCAACCATGTGAATCCGTAAAACAACGTAATACTAAATACCGCCATTACCAGCCAGTAATTAGGAAAGCTAAACAAACCAATAAGCCCTGCAATTTTTGGCAAAGCAACCACCACCATGACTTTACCAACTATTGGCCAGTTAATATTATGACTACGGCTGGCTAATGTTATGCTGGTAAAAAAAAGTAAATGCGTGCCTATGATTGGCAGGAATACTAATGGTTGGTCATCAACCAAAAGCAATAAAGGCAAACCTAAAGCTGCGCCACCAAAGCCAATGCCTGAACGAACAAAACCTGTCCAAATGAAAATCAGTGTGATAGCAACGAGCTGACCCGTTGTGAATATATTTAAGAAATCCATCATGTAACGGTTTCACTCTCATAATTGAGTTGTCTGTTTAAAAAACAAACGGCTAGCTCACTAAAAGTAGGGGGTGTGCTTTTGGCTACTCAACCAAATGTAATTTATATTTATCACCATTAAATTCAATCACATCTCCAGAAACCAGTTTTTTTCGTTTGCGGGTTTCAAGTGTGCCATTCAACGTGACAAAGCCTTCTGAAATAACATGTTTCGCATCGCCACCACTGGAGACGATGCTTTCAAACTTGAGCAGCTTATATAATTCGACAGGTTCTTTAGTGATTTCAATTTGTTTCATGCATGCTGATTATACGTACTTCACCTACAAACAAAAGCACACCCCCCCACTTTTAGATGATGTTAGTGTTAATAAAAAACATCATGTAAAAGTGGGGGGGTGTGCTTTTAAATAAAGTTAAGAAGAATAATGGCTTTCCACATAAGCATCTACAATCTGTTGGAAATCTTGCGCGATATGATCGCCTTTGAGCGTGACTGTTTTTTCACCGTCTTCATACACAGGCGCAACAGGCTTTTCGCCACTGCCTGGTAGCGATATTCCGATATTGGCTTGCTTACTTTCACCCGGCCCATTCACCACACAGCCCATTACGGCGACGGACATTTCTTCAACCCCTTCATATTGATCACGCCAAATGGGCATTTGTTCGCCCAAATAACTTTGGATGTCCTGCGCAAGGTGTTGAAAGTAATCGCTAGAAGTACGACCACAACCAGGGCAAGCAATGACTTGTGGCGTGAATGCGCGTAAACCTAGTGATTGCAAAATCTGTTGTCCGACGATAACTTCGGTTTCCCGCGCTTCTTTTGGTTTAGGGGTAAGTGAAATGCGAATCGTGTCCCCTATTCCTTGGTTCAATAAAATTGCTAGCGCCGCTGTTGATGCCACTACGCCTTTGTTGCCCATGCCTGCTTCGGTCAAACCTAAATGCAGAGGGTAATCACATTTATCGGAAAGCTCTTGGTAGGCTTTAATCAAGTCTTGCACGCCGCTGAGTTTGCAAGAAATAACGATTTTATTATGTGCTAAGCCGTATTCTTCTGCTTTTGCCGCGCTACTCAGGGCTGATTCAATTAGCGTATCGTGCTGTACTTCGGCTAACTCTCGTGGATTTTCTAGCGTTGCATTTTCATCCAGCATTTTAGCCAATAACTGCTGATCTAATGACCCCCAGTTCACGCCGATTCTTACCGCTTTATCGTACTTGACGGCAAACTCAATCATCTGGGCAAACTTTTCATCGCCCTTTTTACCTTTGCCTACATTGCCTGGGTTAATACGGTATTTTGACAATGCTTTGGCACATGCTGGTACTGCTGATAATAGCTTGTGACCATTAAAGTGAAAGTCGCCAATCAGTGGCACATCACAACCCATTTTATCCAAGCGCTGACGAATCTCTGCTACAGCTTCTGCTGCTTCTATTGTATTGACCGTAATGCGTACAAGCTCTGAACCAGCTTTTGCTAACTCTGCAACTTGTTTAACCGTGCGAACAACATCTGCGGTATCCGTGTTCGTCATTGATTGCACAACGACTGGTGCACCACCGCCCATAACAACGGAATCTATTTGTACTTGGACTGTTTTTTGATTGATCATTCTTTTGACTCTTGTGGAAAGTGCTTTACTTCGGTAATGCTGGTTTTATCGAGTTCTGTAGAGGCAACAATTTCGTTGAAACTTATTTTTTCGATAGGATGAATCACGTCACCCGCTATTTCTGCCAAAGGAAAAAGTACAAACGGAAATTTCAGAATTTCCGCACGCGGCAAATCTATTTCAGGCTGTAGGATTAAGTCATCGTACAATAAAATATCCACATCGAGCGTGCGATCAATAAATTTTTCATTATCACGTTTTCGTGCATGTTTGTTTTCAAGGGTTTTAAGGTATTTATTCAGTATTTCAAAACTTAAGTTTGTTTCTAGCTTTGCGGATAAGTTAATAAAAGGTTCACCGTCGAATCCAAACGCTTCGCTTTCATAGGCTTTTGAAAAAATAATGCCTTTAAAGTCCATGCGTAGTTGTTCAATACACGATTGAATATTTTCCTCGCGGTCTATATTGCTGCCTATATCTAAAAATACCGTTGCCATTATGCTGATCTTAGCATTGTTTAACTCTGCTCTCGTGTGCGTTCAATGGTTACACCCACTTCTTGCGAGCCTGTTACTGCCATGGGCTTGCCGAGTGAAACCTTTATCCATGGAATATTCATTTCTTCAAGTAGCAATGCCGCAATATTCTCAGCCAAGGCTTCAACCAGTTGAACTTCGCTTTTATCGACTAGCTCTTTAACAAGGTTTGCCGCCGCCTTGTAGTTTAAAGTGTCTTTTATATCATCCGATTGCGCCGCTTTTCGGTTATCCCAACCCATTTCAATATTAACGCTGATTTGTTGGCGTATACGTTGCTCCCACTCGTAAATGCCGATGACTGCATCGATTCTGAGATCACGAATGTAAACAATATCCATCTAAGAAACCTATTTGAAAACTTAAATTTAAAGGATACAGCAGGCATTATGATTGGACTATAGTTTTACATTAAATTTATGTGAAAAGTTTATGTTCATTTTATGCAAAATAAACTGCCTCATGTAAAAGTGGGGGGGTGTGCTTCGAGGCCGTCCAGTTATTATTAAGCTTCTGAATGCTAATATGTATGGTTTACTTGACAGTTAAATACAACGCTAAATATAAGTAATAGCCCCCAAAATAAAAGCTTATATTTTAAAAAATATTCGTTTTTTGCATCCAAAATATAATCATCATCCGTATAAGCTCATACAAGTCATTTTTAAAATGGTTTGGAATTATTAGTCATGACTGTGGTCATACTCTTGGGTTACTATTAAAGTCCCAATTTATACTACACTTTTTACAATATTTTTTTACTAACGATAACGGAGTTTTCAAATGAACAATAGCACAAATATAATCAAAACAGCACTTACGGGTATTATGGCAACAGGTCTTCTAGCGGTAACTTCATCTGCAATGGCAGGAAAGCCAGGCATGGAAAAATGTATGGGTGTTGCAGCAACAGGTAAAAACGATTGTGGAACTAGTCAACACGCATGTGCAGGTCAAGCGAAGACTGACGGTGAAGCGGAAGAGTGGGTATACGTAAAAGAAGGTACTTGTGAGAAGCTAGCTGGCGGTAAAATTAAAGTTGGCAAAGCTAAAATGAAGTAATTCCTTATTTTGGAATATATTCGCAGGTAACCCTCAATTTTTATTGGGGGTTATTTTTTTCCAGCAAGCATATAATGTATGTTGCTTATTTGCAGACTATTAAACATTCGTTTATAAACAACATAATGAAGAACAAAAATACCATTTCCAATAAAAAGTCTTACACTAAAAACAAGATTCAAGGTTGTGGCATTGGGCTTCGTATTGATCATTTTGATGTAATTGAAGAACAAAAACCTGATATCCCATGGTTTGAAATACTCAGTGATAACTACCTTCTTGAAGGCACACTTCAACGCGATTATTTATACCGCATAAGAAACGATTACCCCATCACTTTTCACGGTGTTGGCATGTCCATAGGTTCAACCGAACCGTTGAATATGGACTATTTAAAACGCTTAAAGAAATTAAAAGACGAAGTTCAACCCGCTTGGATTTCTGATCATCTTTGCTGGACGTCTGCGCATGGTGTAGTCACGCATGATTTGATTCCCCTACCCTATACCACCGATGTAGCAAAGCATATTGTCGATAGAATTCTGCAAGTTCAAGACTACTTAGGTGAGCAGATTGTTATCGAGAATGTTTCTAGCTATTTACAATTTAAAGCCACCGACATGACTGAATGGGATTTTATTAACGAAGTCACTAGCCGTAGCGATTGCAAACTGCTACTTGATGTAAACAATATTTACGTCAGCGCACAAAATCATAAATTTGATGCCGATGAATACTTATTTGCAATGCCAACAGAGCGCGTTGCTGAAATACACCTTGCAGGTTATGAAGATAAAGGTACACATCTGCTTGATACACACAGCCGTCCTGTAACCGAACCTGTATGGGATTTGTTTAAAAAAGCCGTTCAACATGTAGGCGATGCGCCTGTGCTGATTGAATGGGATAATGATATTCCACCGCTTGAGCGTGTACTTGAAGAATCTGCAACCGCGTATAAACACCAGCAGTCAGTTTTGTCTAACAATAGTTCTAATGAAAGTCTCCATGGACATTAAAACCTTACAAAGTGATTTTATTGAGGCTATTTTCGGCGGCGATAAGTCCCCTGCCGTAAGTCATGTAATCGGTGATGATACGCTTAGCGCAGAGCAACGCTTTGGCATTTACAAAGGCAGCGTGCATGGTATCTTAACTCAAGCACTGGGTACGATGTTTCCTGTTTGCAAAACTTTAGTAGGCGATAAGTTCTTCGATAATATGTGCGATTTATTTATCAATGAATATCCGCCAAAAACCACCTACTTTGCTGAATATGGCAGTGATCTACCTGCGTTTTTATCATCATTTGAGCATGTTAAAGATATTCCTTACATCGTTGATATTGCTCGTTTAGAATGGGCGCGACAAAGCGTTTGGCATGCAAGCACTGTTGAGGTGGCTGACTTTTCAGCTTTAGCAACACTAAATGAAGAGCAACAAAGTAACGTTGTCTTTCAGTTAGCAAAAAACATGCATCTTATTGAGTCTGATTTCCGTATAGATGAGCTATGGTTCGCGCATCAACCAGAATCCGATATTAAGTTTGAGGATATTAATATTAACCAAGCGGTAAGATTAATCGTTAGAAAAGATCAAGGCTCACTAAAAATTAGTATTATGAGTGAAAATGAAAGTGATCGCGATTTCTGGGATTTCTTACATTCCATCTCATTAGGCTATAATTTAGAACGTCTAGCAGAGCAATATGGAGAAGCGTTAGGCAACCATTTAAACCAAGCTATTGAAGCCGCTTGGGTACAATCATTTATAACAGCGTAATCAGTTTACATAATTAATAAGAGTATATCTCTCGGAAAATAGTATGAAAAAGTTTTTAGCAGGTTTTTTAATTGGGGATTGTGCACCATTAAATTTATTTTTAAAGCCCGTCATGTTATTGGGTTTTAGGCTGTATGTAGCTTACGTATTCTTTATGTCTGGTCTCACCAAAGTAGTTGCCCCATGGAGACTCAAAGACCCTCTAAAGGATATTTTTAGTTCTGATTACTCTCTAGCATCCAGCACCATCGATCTATTCAAATACGAATACATGCCTTATGCTTCTGAAAGTTTAGCAACTATCGGCGCCTATCTTGCCACTTATGCCGAATTCATTTTACCCATACTCTTGGTGCTTGGATTCTTAACACGTCCTGCTGCCCTTGGACTATTCATATTAAATGCCGTTGCTGCTTATTATATTATATCAGTTGCAGATGATTACTCAGCTGCAGGTGAGTGGCAGCACATAACATGGGGTGTGATGCTTGCGGTTATCTTTGCGTTTGGACCAGGTGGCTTATCGCTGGATAAGTTGATTAGTAATAAATGGCGGAATGCTTAGTATTATAGAAGCACACCCCCCCACTTTTACATGGTGCATTGCAATGTAAATAAAAAGGCGACCATTTGGTCGCCTTTTTAATGTTTTATATTCTGTCCGCGCCCTTCGACTCCGCTCAGGGAGCTGGAAATGTAATAAATTGCTAGCTCCCTGAGCGGAGTCGAAGGGCGCGCGCGGCACAAATTGTAATTATTGACCTTTAAGATATTCAGTAAACGCCTCACCCAGTTCAGGGTGGCGTTTAGCATATTCAACATTAGCAATCATATAACCCAGCTTTGAGCCACAATCATGGCTTTTTCCTGTCATGTGAAAGGCATTGACGGTTTCTTTTTCCATTAACATAGCAATCGCATCGGTTAGCTGGATTTCATCGCCTGCGCCTTGTGGTGTGTGTTCGAGTAAATCCCATATCGCTGACGATAGAACATAACGTCCCACAACGGCTAAATTTGAAGGCGCTTCATCTACTGGTGGTTTTTCAACAACTTGTGTCATTTTTGCTGAGGTACCCGCTTCAAGTTTATGCCCGTTTACATCGGCAACACCGTAGTTACTTACTAGATCCATTGACACAGGTTCTACCATGATTTGGCTTTCACCATTTTTGTCGAACATGCTAAGCATTTCTGCCATATTTTCTTTTGTGAGATCACAGCTGACTTCATCAATTAAAACATCAGGTAATACCACCGCAAAAGGCTCGTCACCCACCAATGGCTTTGCACATAAAACGGCGTGCCCTAAACCTTTAGCAACGCCTTGACGTACATGCATAATCGTTACATGGCTTGGGCAGATTGAGCGTACTTCATCAAGTAGCGAGCGCTTCACACGTTTCTCTAGTGTTGATTCAAGTTCGTAGCTGGTATCAAAGTGGTTTTCGATAGCGTTTTTACTGGAGTGTGTTACTAACACAATCTCAGTAATACCCGCTGAAATACATTCATTCACAATGTATTGAATCATGGGTTTATCAACGATTGGGAGCATTTCTTTAGGAATGGCTTTTGTAGCAGGCAACATGCGCGTGCCAAGTCCAGCAACGGGGATAACTGCTTTACGAACTTTGTGTGTTACTTTCATAGATAAGAAACTCTACTGATTAAATTATCAGCAAATTTTCTCATAGAAAGTTGGGCACGTCATTACTCTTTATCTTTAAATAAAAGCCAGTGAACGGCTTTTGTTGCTAATCAACATGTAAAAGTTGCTTTTTAGAGCGCACTAGGCGCCAAACGGTGGCACTCTAAAAGTATATCGTTACATCTTCCGAAGGAAGTGTCGATGACTGGTTGAAACAAGGGGTATGTATATAAAGCACACCCCCCTAGTTTTACATGACTATTTAGTCACCGCGCTAGACAACATATCCAAAGCACCTTCAACTTTTGTCATAACTTTTGCGGCGGCTTCTACTTTATAGCTCTCTTTTAAATCTTGAGGGTTGTGGTAGCTCAACCAAACTTTTCCATCGTTATCTTTATAAACGGCTACACGTAAAGGTAGGTCTAGCGAAACAGCAACATCCTGCTTCATTAAAACCGTGCCGCCTTTTGGGTTACCAAAAATCAAAACCTCAGCGTCGTTCATTTTCATATCAATGCCTGCCGCATTTTTTGTATGATCAACGCGTGCGAATACTGTCATGCCTTTTGATTTAATTAATGTCTCAAACTTGTCCATGGTTTCTTTAACGCTGTGCGCGCTGGCTTTTTTTACGATATCTGCCGACGCTAAACCCGAAACAGATAGGCTTAAAACTAAGAGTGCTTTTGTGATGTTGTTTTTCATTTTTGATC
>CAYOHT010000015.1:13100-17184 GCA_964403815.1 uncultured Cocleimonas sp. | reverse complement strand
TACTTTCTAAAATCTAACGTAATCAACAAAGTTTACAGGAAAGACGAAGATCATTGGCGAAAGAAATATTTGTACCATATTTCAACCATAAAAAAGCCAGACCGAAGTCTGGCTTGAAGTTGCCCACAAGAAGCAAGGGGAGCTTCTTGTGGGCGGAGTCCCGAAGGACTCAGGGGCTAACAACATTGAAATTGGGGGCTGTTTATTATTGTTAGCCTAAAAAGGTTTATGCGTGTGCTCGTATTAGTTTGGAAGTTTTGACCACCTATATTCTTTATTTTTATAATTATGTCTAAGGTGTATATTCCTTAATGTGAACTTAATATCTCACAAATAAGAATTAGAGTCATTTGAAAAAGGACGAGCTACATGAGTTTCTGATAAAAGGCGATATTGATAAGTTTGTTTATTAAAATAAATAGGTTTACAAAATACTATTCATCTTCTCCAAAATACTCATCATCTAAGTTAAATAAGAAGTCTTCTACTTCACGAAAGAGAACAAATTTACGTAATTCATATTCCATTTCCTCAATCGCTAAGCTATGCCCGCTTTCTATTAAGTAATCAAGATCCTCACCCATTGCGAGGTAAGGATCACTTAATGCCGCTGCATGAGAAGCACCAACACATAAGCCGCATGTGATGCATAGTTGTAGTAATAATTTCATAAGCCCGTGTAAAAATCCCCATAGTTATTTTTGTTGTTTTTATTTTTGCCCATAGTCTAAGGGATTAGGGGCATTTTGTGAAGAAGGTAGATTTTATTTTGCTTATTAGTCTCGTAAGTTTGAGGTGGCGCGTCTTAGTAACAAGAGTGCGTCTTTTTTACCCTTTATATCGCCTTCCATTTTTTTACTAATATCTTTCCATGAATATTTTTGCAGTACTTTGAGTACAAGAATTTCTCTTTCTTCTCTACTTAAATTAGATGCATTACTCAACTTATTACAAACAAGCTTCCAAATAGGGTAGATCGTATTTTCATATCCACGTTGCTTCTTGGCAAAAGCTAACAATTCTTTAGATTCAATTTGGGAGGCTTTTTTAGGTGTGATTGGAAGTGTAGTTGGGCTTGTTAATAATACCAAAACAAGTTCGGTTTCTAGCTCACGAAAAGGCTCGCATAATAAATGAGGGAAGTGTTTTGCAAAGCGTTGTTGGGCATCTCTTACCAACGTCTTCCCTGATATTGTTTTTGAATGCAACATTACAACCGAGTGCGTGCCACTGCTGGCATCTCGCTTCATGCCTAAATAGACAGGCGTAAATTCTAGCTGCTGCCAAAAAGAGAGAAGCTCCGTAGTTGCGCCAAAACTTGTGCTTAAATAATCAGTCTTAGAATTTTGTATTAATGACTCCAACAAGGTCGTACCCAGACCTTGCTGTTGTAATGTTGGGTGAACCGCAATGCGAATAATGCGCTCGCCATGCAAACAAGGTGCATTTTCAATGCCTGCATTTGCCGCTAAAGACTGGGCTACTAAATGTCCTTTTAAACGGCGTGTGCCTTCAAAAATATCAGTGGCAATTTTTGAATCAATCCCACCTTCTTTTATTAACAATGCGACTGCGATTATCTGCTCATCAAGTTTAGTGACATGAATGCTGACTAGGTCATCATCCAGTAGGTGCATTAAATCAGAAGGCTTGGTTTGGTAGTGGGCGCTGACTAATAAGCCAAATAGTTCTGAAAGCATTGCAGGGTTGTTAATTAATTCTGTTTTATTTATTTGTGTCTTGGTAGCACTCAAAAGAGCATCATGTAAAAGTGGGGGGGTGTGCTTTCCACTCAAGCTAATATCACTCAACTCCGCTGGCTCGGCATTAAGAAGCAATGCATCAAACACAAAACTTTCTAGCGTATCGCCCGCATCCCAACGAATGGGCGTGTTAAGTTCACAGCTCACCCATTCTGGCGCTACGCTATCCAAAACTTTTTTGAAGTTGATAGCAAAACCGCGACCACTGCCTTCGTAGCCATGCTGTGTCGTTGCAAAAACAATACGCGAATAATGCGTGAGAAAGCTGCTAAGTAACGAGACAGGAATGGCGGCGGCTTCATCAATTAGCACTAAATCAGCTTTTGGCTTTTGTTGGTGTAATTCATCGGGCGAATAAAAAACTAGCGTACATTCAGGGCTGTTTTTTAAAGCATGTTTATAAATAATTGCCGCTGTCTTTTTGCTGGGCGCACAGACGATAATATTTTTATAACCATCGTTAAATAGCTTTGCGGCGGCAATTCCTAGCGCAGCTGATTTGCCCCGTCCACGATCTGATGTGATTACTAGGGGACGACGACGATGCCCTTTAACCACGTGGATGATTTTATTAACCGCATCATCTTGATCTCTGCTTGCATGATTAACTTTTTGTGGCGCAAGGAGTGGCGTATTTATTTGTGACAATGCTGTGATTTGAAGGCAATCATATGTTGCTAAAACAGACCAAAATCGCTTTAAGAATAAACTCTTCTCCGAAAGTTTTTCAGGTTTTAACAAAAGCAAATAACCGCCGCCACGAATTGTACCTGTGATTGCCCCAAAAGCATTAGGATCAAAAGCACACCCCCCCACTTTTACATGATGTTTCTCATGGCAATCAAATATCACTGCATCGAACTCTTGCCCTAGAAATGACTGTGCTTTTTTCTGGTCTTCTAATAAAAGACAATCAAGTTTAGCGGTAAGCTTTTTAGCGTACTTTAAGGAATCTGACTGACTGCCAGAAATAACAATTATTTGACGGTCGCCCGAGCTAGTTGGCATTAATCAAGGTGCCAGCGATAGTGTGATGTGATTGGATAACGGCGATCTTTGCCAAAGGCACGTTTGGTAATGCGGATACCTGGGGCGGATTGGCGGCGTTTGTATTCGCTGAGCAACACTAAGTTAGCCACACGTTTAACCGTTTCTCGCTCATAACCTTGTGCAACAATATCATCGACACTTTGGAACTCTTCGATAAACATTCTCAGAATTGCATCTAAAATATCATAGGGTGGTAATGAGTCTTCATCGACTTGATCAGGCGCTAATTCTGCTGAGGGTGGGCGTGTTATTACTCTGTCGGGAATTATCTCTTTGTAACCATCGCCATCACCGATGCTGTTTCGGTAACGCGCCAAATCATAAACGGTGATTTTAAATACATCTTTCAAGGGCGCATAACCGCCAGCCATATCACCGTATAAGGTAGCATAACCTACCGCCATTTCACTTTTATTGCCCGTGGCAAGTAGCATTTTACCAAGCTTATTTGACATTGCCATGAGAACCACACCACGCGAGCGTGCTTGAAGATTCTCTTCAGTAACATCATTTTTCATACCATCAAATTCACCAGAAAGCGCATCAACAAAACTATTAAAAATAGGCTCGATCGGAATTTCTCGGTACTTTACGCCCTGCGTCTTAGCCTGTTGCGCGGCATCGTGTTTACTGATGTCAGCGGTATAACGAAATGGCATCATAATCGCTTCAACATTTTCAGCTCCTAACGCATCCACGGCGATTGCCATGGTGAGTGCTGAATCTATACCGCCTGATAAACCTAACATTACCCCAGGGAAACCATTTTTATTTACATAGTCTTTTACGCCTAAAACCAAAGCATTGTAAATACTGGCAAGTTTATTTTGTTCGCGAGGCTTTATGGGGTTTGATGATTTATCCAGTGGAACATCAACCGTAAATACGCCTGTTTCAAAACTTGGTGCTTGATAAATGAGCTGCCCTGCACGATCAAATACCAATGATTCGCCATCAAAAATAAGCTCGTCTTGTCCGCCTACTAAGTTGGCATACACAATGGGAAGGTCATTTTCCATAGAGCGCTCTTCCAGCATCTTTAAACGCTCGACCGTTTTGTGTGAACGAAAGGGTGAAGCATTTAATACAAACAATACTTCTGCACCTGTTTGCTTGGCATCTTTCGCAGGCGTTTTCATCCAAATATCTTCACAAATTAACAAACCAACTTTATGCCCTGCAATATCAACAACAACACTTTCTTTGCCGCGTCTAAAATAACGCTTTTCGTCAAATACGCGATAATTAGGCAAGCGTTGCTTGGCGTATTC
>CAYOHT010000015.1:0-13000 GCA_964403815.1 uncultured Cocleimonas sp. | reverse complement strand
ATTCTAAATGACTTAGATGAAATGTGTCAAACACTTGATGTAAGTCATTTGTTTATAGGTAAAATTACAATTTTCTTAGGATTGATTTTTTGAATCTCTTTGCCTATTTCAAAAGGAATCAAACACCGCTTACTGGCAAGAAAGGTAATGGCTAACCTGCCATCAGCCAAGTCCTTTTGTTGTTCTTCAGTCACAAACAGGTATTTTATGCTGGTACCCACAACAAAGTTGTAACGTATTTCTGCCGCTTCATCGTTAAGAATATTGGCAGAGATTAGCGTATTTATTTTTTGATTGGTTTCTTTCTTAATTCGTGCTGCTTCTTTTTTCTTGTGTGCTTCTGCTTGCTTTTCTTTATTTTCAAGTTGCTTACGTTCGCCATAAAACTTAGCTAAGTCCGATTGCTCTTTGTTTGCTCTTGGATTTTTTGCGGTCTTCGTTGGTTGTTTTTTGGGTTTTGGCTTAGGTTTGAACTTGGGTTTTTCAGCAGCTTTTTTAACTTGCTCTTCGGTTACAAGGCCGGCTTTTAATAATTGGTCACTCAGAGAACTCATAGCTTTAAGGTATCTTATACTTACTTAAAACATAGAAGTTTATCCTATCTAACCATCATGTAAAACTGGGGGGGTGTGCTTTTATAATAGTTTTATTTGCCATAACCCATGTAGCCGTTATAATCCGCGCTTAAATTAAAAAATAATAATGGGTGAAGTTGCTGGCTGGTAATGCTGACAAGGTCATCTAAAAGATCACCAATCTACATAAAAGGGCTTATGGAAAAGCGGGTAACAATAAAAAGCGAAAGGGAAGAGTATCGCCTATTTCGCTCGCGCGCAATTGTTGCAGCGGTCTTTGTTTTTGTTGCCTTGTCTTTGGTGATTGTCCGTCTTCTTTATTTGCAAGTCACAAACTTTGAGCACTACACCGTTCTTTCAAAAGAAAACTATCAAAAGCGAACGCCCATACCGCCTGTACGTGGTCTTATTTATGACCGTAATGGCGCGTTACTTGCCGACAACCATGTCGAATATGTCTTAGCAGCGAAGAAAGATGATGTTAAAGATATGGATGGAACTATAAAACTCCTCATGCAATTATTGCCTATTACGCCTCAGGATGTCGTCAAGTTCAAACAAAAGCTTCGTGTTAATTCGCGTTTTCAAGCTGTGGTATTGCGTAAAAATCTAACCGAAGCAGAAGTAGCAACTTTCTCGGCAAATAAGCTACGTTTTGATGGGTTTAAAGTTAGTGTGCGAATGCAGCGTAATTATCCTCTGGGTTCTGTCGCAGGTCATTTACTAGGTTATGTGGGCCGTATTGATAAAAAAGATCTCGAAAGAATTGATAAAGAAGAATACAAAGGCAGTACCCATATAGGAAAAACAGGCATTGAAAAATACTATGAAAAAATACTTCATGGTAAAGCAGGTTACGAACTAACCGAAGTTGATGCCCACGGTAAGCCCCAAGTAAAACTGGATGATAAAGCCCCTATCGCGGGTGAGGATCTGTATTTAAGTATTGATCTTGAGTTACAAATAAAAGCCGAAGAGTTATTACGAGAACATAACGGCGCAATGGTTGCTATCGACCCGCGAAACGGTGAAGTGTTAGCCATGGCGAGTATGCCAGCCTACGACCCTAATTTATTTGTCAATGGTATTTCTTATGCAAACTACAATGCGTTAAGAGACAACCCTGACAGACCTTTATACAACCGAGCTATGCAAGGCTCATATCCACCTGGTTCAACCATTAAGCCGATGGCTGCTCTCGTAGGTTTAAGTGCGGGTGTCATAACGCCCAGTCGCTCAATCTATGCAAAAGGTTTTTTCCAAATCCCTGGCAACAAACATAAATTTAGATGTTGGAAAAAAGCAGGGCATGGGCATATCAGTTTAAACCGTGCCATCTATCAATCTTGTGATGTTTACTTTTATGATCTTGCGTTTCGTATGGGGATTAAGCGCTATGCAAAGGGTATGAGAAAGTTCGGTTTTGGATCAAAGACAGGCATTGATTTACCCAGTGAGCGCTCAGCCCTTATGCCAACACCTGAGTGGAAGCGAAAACGTTTTGACCAATTTTGGTATCCGGGCGATACGGTTAATACTGCTATTGGGCAAGGCTACTTCACCGCAACCCCACTTCAATTAGCTCACGCAACGGCAACATTATCAACCCATGGGCGAAAGGTTCGACCTCATATTTTAAGGGCTACACGTGTTTCAAGAAACTTACCTGAAAAATTGGTCACCCCTGAACAACTACCCTCTATTGGTGTCACAAAATTAAGATATTGGGATGATGTGATTCGTGGCATGGTTAATGTAGTACATGGGGCACATGGCACAGGAAGACGCTCAGGCGCGGGGGCAAAATACCGCTTTGCTGGCAAGACAGGAACAGCCCAAGTCTTTGGTATCGCTCAAAATAAAACTTATGATGCATCAAAACTTAAAAAGAAGCTGCACGATCACTCTCTGTTTGTAGCATTTGCGCCTGTAAAAAATCCACGTATTGCTTTGGCGATAATTGCTGAAAATGCAGGTGGAGGCAGTAAGGTTGCTGCGCCAATTGCGCGACAATTATTGGATACTTATTTACTAACAGACAAGCAAAAAGAAGCTATTTTGGAAGCAAAGAAAAAAGCAGAGGAGAAAAATAAAGAGGCTGAAAATGGGCACTAAAAATACAAACTTTGCTTCACTTTTTCATAAATGGTTATCATCCATAGATCTTGTCCTAATCGTTTCTCTCATATTGCTCATTGCTCTGGGAACCGCCATTCTGTTTAGTGCGACAGGTGAAAATGAAGCAATGATGAATAATCATACCCTTCATCTCATTCTTGCCACATTTGTTATGTTGGTTGCTTCTCAAATATCCAGCGAAATGCTTAACCGTTGGTCTATCTGGATATATATTATTGGTATTGTTCTCCTGATATTAGTATTGGTTCAAGGCACTATGGGCAAAGGTGCGCAACGGTGGATAGAGTTAGGCGGACTACGTTTCCAGCCCTCTGAAATTATGAAGCTAGCAGTGCCGATGATGGTGGCGAGCTATTTTTCTAAAAAGAATTTACCCCCTAGTTTTAAAGATGTTTTTATAGCCAGCCTATTGGTGTTAGTGCCAATGTTATTAATCGTCAAACAACCTGATCTTGGAACAGCCTTGTTGGTTGGTACAGCAGGGTTCTTTGTTATTTATTTTGCAGGACTACCTTGGAAATGGTTGGCAGCAACCGCTGTAAGCGCCATGATTGCAGCGCCGTTGGCTTTTTATTTTGGTATGCACGACTATCAACGACAGCGCGTACTAACGTTGTTTAACCCAGAGGCTGACCGCCTAGGGTCTGGTTATCATATTTATCAATCCACCATAGCCATTGGCTCTGGCGGAGTTTATGGAAAAGGCTGGCTGAAAGGCGATCAATCTCGGTTAGACTTTTTACCCGAGCGCCATACCGACTTCATCTTCGCCGTATTTGGGGAAGAGTTTGGCTTGCTCGGTAACATCATTCTTTTCGGGCTTTATATTTTTATCATTTGGCGCGGTTTATATTTGGCTACAAAAGGCAATGATACTTTTGCTCGTTTGCTGGGTGGTAGCTTAAGCTTGACGTTCTTTATTTATCTACTGGTAAATACGGGAATGGTCAGCGGTGTTTTACCTGTTGTAGGTGTACCCTTACCTTTAATTAGTTATGGCGGAACATCGTTGGTTACACTCATGGCAGCGTTTGGTTTTTTGATGGGAATGAAACGGCGTAAGAAAGGCTATGGCGAATCCAGTAGCGTACAGTAATGAGGACAATATATGATAACTTGTAATAAACTTGGCCTAAAAATAATTCTCAGTACGATGATGTTTGTAATGGTGCTCTCAAACACATTTGCAGAAAATCGTGGTAGTTATATGCACTATCCAGCTATGCAAAATTTTATCAATAACATGGTAAGCAAAGGCTTTGACCGCCACACACTACAAAGAACTTTTTCAAATATTCAACGCGATGAGAGCATCTTAGCAAAAGTAAACTCACCCGCAGAAGCGAAGCCATGGCATAAGTACCGCCCAATATTTGTTACATCACAGCGCGCTATTGCTGGCGTGGCTTTCTGGAATCGTCATCAACGAGCATTACAAGCTGCAAGCCAGCAGTATGGTGTTCCTGAAGAAATCATCGTTGCTATTATTGGTGTTGAAACGTTATACGGTCGTAACACAGGAAAAGACAATGTACTGCGAAGCCTAACCACATTGGCAATGGACTTTCCTAAGCGTGAGAAGTTCTATACTAAAGAGCTGGATCATTTTTTACATTTTATCCGTGAAGAAAAAATTCCTAACCCGCATAGCCTCACAGGTTCTTACGCAGGTGCAATGGGATTAGGGCAGTTTATTTCTAGCAGTTACAGAAACTACGCCATTGATTTTAACGGCGATGGACACAAAGATTTATGGCACCCTGAAGATGCGATTGGCAGTGTTGCTAACTACTTTTCTCGCCACGGCTGGAAGACAAATAGTGATGTTACAGTTCCTGCTCGTATCACAGGTAGTTTTTATGGTAAAATTGTCAACACAAGGGCAAATAAGCCTACTCACTCATTACCTCAGCTTGCACAATTTGGTGTTCAACCGCTGGGAAAAATAAATTCAACACGAGTAGCTTTATTAGAATTAGAAGGACATCAAGGTAAAGAATACTGGGTAACGGGTGATAATTTTTATGTTATTACACGTTACAATCATAGCCCAAAATACGCTATGGCAGTTTACCAGTTAGCTCATGATATAAAGCGCAGAAAATCTGCGCGCTAGTTGCAGTAGTAAAATAACATGAAATCACGTTATCTCAAAAGGGGACGATAATGACAAAATACAAACTTTTCATCAGTAGCGGGCTACTACTTGCTATAAGCACAGCAGGACTCTCAGGCTGTAGCACCATCGGTAGTGCAGGGCAATCTGTTCGTAGTATGGCAAACTTTGGACAACAAAGTAGTCAAAGCAGTGGTGGTGTAGCCATTAATGAAGAACTCATTATTCCACCCACATTAAGAGTTCCAGGTGCTAGTACAGCACCAAGGCCGACTAAAAAAATTGCGGGTCGCACCATTCAAACAAATCAGAAGCGACCTAGTACGAGAACCTCTTCTGGTAGGAATTATTATGTCGTAGTAGGAACCTATCCAGACCAAGAACAAGCTTTGGATACATTTGTACGTTTGTCCTCTATCGGCTTGCCAGGCGCAACGATGGAATCAAGAAAGACAAAGGCTGGTAAAATCTTGCACATGGTGCGCTTAGGCCCTTACCAACAGCAAGCTGATATTGACAAGGTAAAAGACAGCCTAACCAGCGATGGACTATCTACATTTAAGGTAGTAGAAAACTAATATATCGAGACCTCAGCATAATTAAAATGGACGTTATGATTAAAAAAACACGATCTGCATTATTCTTTTTTGCACTATCTTTCGCGCTTATCTTTGCGATTACTCCACTGCATGCAGCTGATGAATTTCCTAGCGGGCCTGACCTTAATGCCGATAGCTATCTGCTGGTTGATTTTCATAGCGGCGTTGAGCTCGCAGCAAAGAACCAAGATAAGCGCATAGAGCCTGCTAGTATTACCAAGCTAATGACAGGCTATGTTATTTATCATGCCCTCAAAAATGGCAACATAAGCCTTGATGATAATGTACTGATCAGTGAGAAGGCGTGGAAGATGGAAGGGTCGCGCATGTTTGTTGAGGCGGGTAAAAAAGTTCCGCTCAAAAGAATGTTGTCTGGACTTATTATCATGTCAGGCAATGATGCCGCCGTTGCACTTGCAGAACATATTGCAGGCAATGAGGCTGCTTTTGTTTCAAGGATGAACGAGTGGGCTAAAAAATTAGGCATGGAATCAACTCACTTTAATAATTCGACTGGTTGGCCAGATGAAAATCATTACACAACTGCACGAGATATTGTTAAATTAACGCGTGCCGTTATCAAAGAATTCCCTGAACATTACAAGCTACATGCGGTTAAATCTTACAGCTATAACGGCATTAAACAGTATAATCGTAATAAGCTGTTATGGCGTGATAAAACCGTTGATGGGGTAAAAACAGGACATACAGAATCTGCCGGGTATTGCTTGGTATCCTCATCAAAGCGTAATGAAATGCGGTTGATTTCTGTCATGTTAGGCGCTAAGAGTGCAAAAGAGCGCGCTGATTTTAGCCAAGAGTTACTAGAATACGGCTTTCGCTTTTTTGAAACACACAAACTCTACGACTCTGGCTCGGTTTTGGCAGAGGCTCGTATTTGGAAAGGCACTAAAAATACCGTGCCTGCTGGTATTTTAAATGATTTTTATGTCACGGTTCAAAAAGGTCACTATGAAAAACTTAAAGGGCTGATGGAATTAGATACCTCACTCGACGCGCCTATCAAACGTGGTGATACCGTTGGTACAGCCATCATTAAAGACGGTAATACGATTGTTCACGAAGTACCTTTAGTTGCACTTGATGCTGTTGACTCTGGCGGTTTTTGGTCAAAGGTTACCGATAGCATTAAGAAGCTTTTTAATTAGAACCTTGTTTAGAATTTACGATGACTAACGCTAATTGCCCAACAGAAGAGTCCTTGATAGATTTCCCTTGTGATTTTGCCGTAAAGGTCATGGGCGCGGCGCTCCCTGAATTCCATACCAGCATTGAAGAAATTGCTAAAAAGCATGATCCTGAATTTATCCCAGCTGAAACTAAGCACAAAAATAGTAAAACAGGGAAATACGTCAGCTTAACACTCAACATTCACGCTAAAGACAAGCCTCAACTCGATGGGCTATATCAAGAACTTACGGATAACGAGTTAGTGCTTTGGGCACTGTAGACCAGACACCCCCTCTCAAAATAAAGCAACTTGGCGAACAAGACTATCAAGTCGTTTGGCAAGCCATGCAGAACTTTACTAAAACACGCAATAGCGATACCGAAGATGAAATATGGGTTGTTGCACACCCCCCCACTTTTACACTAGGTCGCAATGGTAAAGAAGAACATATCTTACACCAGTCTAATATTCCTATCATAAAAGTAGACCGTGGCGGACAAGTCACCTACCACGGCCCAGGGCAGTTAGTGGTTTACTTTTTATTAGACTTGCGCCGCCGCAACCTCGGTGTACGCCAACTGGTTACACTTATTGAAGACTGCTTAATTGCGTTACTTGAGCAATACAAACTCAAAGCTTATAGCGAAAAAAAAGCACCTGGTGTCTATGTTGATAAAAAGAAAATCGCTGCGCTAGGATTGCGCGTATCCAAAGGCTGTACTTCACATGGTTTGAGTTTGAATGTAGATATGGATCTTACGCCTTTTGCGGACATCAACCCCTGTGGGTACCAAGGGCTAGAAATAACGCAGTGCATAGATTTAGGCATTAATGATGGCTTGGCTTTATTAGCGAAAAAGCTAGTTGCCTTGATAGAGTCTTCTTTGGCAGAAGTAACTTAAGGAAAGCCTGATCAAGTCTCTCCTTAAATAGAATGCACACCCCCCTAGTTTTACATGATTAGTAGAGCAAGCTTCCTCCACGTCGCCAACAGCGGCGACATAATCGAGTTGTCGCTTTAAAAAACAAAGCGCAAGCTCGCTAAAAACTAGGGGTGTGATCTCTAATGAGGGGTTCTAGTTCGCCTTTTTTCCTAACAACTCGCTCTTAGGTGGGGGCATTTGTAGAAAATACCCATTTTCACTCATGATGCGTAGTACTTCTTCTGTTTCGGCGCGCACCAATTTACGTCCTTTGCTTAAATCAAACTCAAATGTGAAATTCATATCACCTAATAAAGTAAGAAGTGATTCTGGCACTTTGGAGAAGTCGTCCTTCACATCCAAATAAAGGTACATGCCTTTTTGTTTGTTACTGCGATATATATAACAATGCATTGATTTACTAAATAGGTTTTTTAACCATCAGGCTAATTTGTTTAATATTCGCGATAGCTAGCTCATTGCCCTGTACGGTAATGCTGCTAGCAGTTAAATGACTCACGCGCCCTTCTATTTTGTCGCCGTTGTTGGTGGTTATTTGAACAACTCTATCTTTTAAAGTTTGTATTTTATCCAGCGGAATAGCCTCAAAAGCCATACGATAAAGTGCTTTTTTAGGTAACGCCTGCATGTTACTTTCATTAATCGTAGGCTGCAGACTGGTATCCGTATCTAAAGAAGTGGTTGATTGGCTAACTATCGGCTTATCGCCTTTTACCATAGCGATTAAATTCTGTATGCCAGTGTTTGCACCAAGAAACCAACTAGCAATAACAAGCACTAAACCAATCGCGCTACTAATTACTTTACGGCTTGCTTTACGCCAGAGCGCAGGAACCGTTACGATATTAAATACAGGTAACGCAGAGATAAGCCCCGTCACAAAGTGATGCTTAAAACCAGCAACAACAAATCCCAAATAACCTATTAAAAATAAAAGGGCACCGAGACCAGCAAGAATGGTAAGACCTAGTTCCATAACGAAAAATGCTTTATATAAAGAAGTATATTGTACATGATTTTTTATAACATAGGGTTGATGAGTGGTAGGAACACCATGTAAAAGTAGGGGGGTGTGCTTTTAAACAAAAACAATTACCTTTTATCTGAGATAGATAGATTTGTTTCCTTTTTGTTCGCTATAATATCAGCCTTCTAATCCTCCGATAACACCATGAACCTAGCCCTAGTTTATAGTCGTACCAACGATGGTATCGATGCACCCCAAGTCACCGTAGAGGTTCATTTAGGTAATGGTCTGCCTGGTTTTAGCATTGTTGGTTTGCCTGAACTTGCTGTTAAAGAGAGTAAAGACCGTGTTCGTGCCGCATTACTAAACTCAAATTTTGAGTTTCCTGCAAAGCGCATTACCGTGAACCTTGCGCCTGCGGATATCCCTAAAGATGGAGGGCGTTTTGATTTGCCTATTGCATTAGGTATTTTAGTGGCATCAGGGCAATTATCTAAGAAAGGTTTGGCGGATTATGAATTTATTGGTGAGCTGTCTTTGGGTGGGCAATTACGCCCAGTGAAAGGCGTGTTGCCAACAGCTTATGCTGTTAATAAAGCAAAACGCTGTTTATTTGTTCCACAAGAAAATGCTGATGAAGCAGGCTTGATAACGAGCTTGTCGGTTTTTTCTGCAAATCATTTATTACAAATTTGTGGGCATTTAGCAGATACAGAAAGGCTATTACCCCATGTATCAACTTTTGAAAATAAAGTAACAAATTATGATGCTGATTTAAGCGACGTAAAAGGTCAATATCAAGCAAGAAGGGCGTTAGAAATAGCAGCGGCAGGAAGTTTAAATCTCCTGATGGTCGGACCACCCGGCACAGGTAAAACCATGCTAGCAACAAGACTTGCCACAATTTTACCGCCAATGACAGAAGAAGAGGCTTTGCAATCGGCAACCATCGCATCAATTAGCGACCAAGGTTTCAAAGTTAAAAACTGGGGTTTGCGCCCTGTAAGAGACCCACACCATACGTCCTCTGGCGTTGCGCTTGTAGGTGGTGGTGCGAAGGTGCGCCCAGGCGAGATTTCCTTAGCCCACAATGGAATATTATTTTTGGATGAGTTAACGGAATTTGATCGTAAGGTATTAGATGTTCTACGTGAACCATTAGAGACAGGCAGAATCACCATTTCACGGGCGGCAAGGCAAGCAAGCTATCCCGCCCAATTCCAACTTGTCGCAGCTATGAACTTTTGCCCACAAGGTATTGACTGCGACCCTTCACAGAATAATTGTCAATGCTCATTAGAGCAACAACGTCGCTATCGCTCAAAAATATCAGCCCCTTTTTTGGATAGAATCGATCTACAAATTGAAGTGCCGCGTTTACCTCGAGAAGATTTACAAAAGCCCGCAACAGGCGAAAGTAGTGAGCAAGTGCGCGCACGTGTAGTGGCAGCAAGAGATAGGCAATTACAGCGCCAACAAAAAGCGAATCGCTTTTTAACTAATAAAGAAATAGAGAAATATTGCCAATTAAGTAAAACAGATGAAGCTTTGCTAGCGCAGGTAATGGATAAATTTAGGCTGTCGGCACGCGCATATCATCGCATTTTAAAAGTGGCTAGAACCATTGCTGATTTAGCAAATAGTAAACAAATACAAACAACACATTTGAGCGAAGCAGTGGCTTATCGCTCGATGGATAGATTGAATTAAAAGGTAGTTCTGCTTGCTGGGCCGACTTGGTTTATTCAGAGCTTGTCGAAGTACACCCCCCCACTTTTACAAGATGGAGGTGCTATAGAAAATAATAGAGGCTTAGAAAGAGTAGCTAACACCAATAGAAGCACCAAAGTCATTATCTCTATTTTTCCCTGTCTCTTTCTCAGAGATGTATTGAAGCCCAAGGTTTAGCTTTGTTTGTTTATTGAGCTTTCTATTCAAGCTAACCCCCACCGCTGACCATGTTTTACCGTTAGGCGCCAAAGGATTTGTTCCAACTCCGTCGGTATTTAACTTTGCATGTTTTATCCAACCACGCCAAAAGTCACCATTGTTCTTAGATAACATTGCGCCAGCACTAACCATACGGCTATCAGAATCTATACCATGACCCATTGACACACCAAGGTGGCGATAACCATCAGTATAAGCACTATGATTATAAATAATATTGTTTCTAGCGCGTCCTTTAAACCAAGCAGCACTGGTATCTGTTGCTTCTAAATATGCTCGCCATGAGCCACCTAATTTTTTCGATAACCCAGAGACTGAGCCACCCACAAGAAAGGTTTCATCTCCAAGGGCTATTGATCCATCAACTCTATCTTCGCCAATATATTGCCCATACAAAGAATACTTATTTTTACCCTTTGTAGGTAACTTCCATTTCACGTCTAAGCCAGCAATTTGATTACCAGCAACGCTTCCCAAAGTACCATTTTGTGTATCAAGCCTAACGCTGGCGATGGTTTTAATAAGGCTAGAAACACTATTATCTTGTCCTTTTCCACCCCATTGAATAGTGCGATGCATACCAACTTCAAGCGATTTTAAAGGCTTAAATGTAAACCGAGTTCCAATTAGTTTTGCATTCGAGATTCCTCTGTCTGACTCAAGTTGCCCAATAAACATATGCAATTTATGAGAGCCAAGCCAGCGCAGATATTTATTGGAGAAAGCTCTGGAGTTTTCATTTTCAAAAGAAATACTCGGAATTGGGCGCGCATTGTTTGATAAAATTAACGACCCATCCCAGCTGGGGCCCCAATATCTTGATTGCCTTCCTATTGTAAACTTCCAATTACCTAATGAACTAGCCATGTAAGACTCATCAAAGCGTAGCTTTTTATCACTTGCATGAGGTGATTTTTCAGCAACGGTTACTTTTAATCGAGCGTCAACCAGTGAATTACCCCAATCACCATCATAAGAGACCGATGACTTCTCTCGTCCTTCGCCCGAAAAATCTCGAACCAAGAGCTTCTTTGTACGCGCCTTCGCTTCAAATTTAAAATTTTCACCATAGTCTTCATCTTCAAGACGTTTATTAATACTGGTAAGTACGTTAAGTAATTCAGGCTGTAAAGCCGCACCTTTCGTTGACTGCTTTAGATTCTTATGGATGTCTTTTGCTGCGAGCGGCCAAGTGGTCAAAGGTGCATCTAACAGTCCAGCGTCCGATAATATTTGCAACTCATGTCTTAGTTGCATATCCCCTGCATCTAGCCAAGGTTTTGCATCAACATTAAAGGTTAATGCTAGCGCGGGCAATAATCCAAAGACGTAAGCTTGCGGGGTTTGTAATTTATTTTTCATAAAAAAACCTAGTGAAGAATATATTGAAATATAAAGTAGCGATTAGTGTGTATTTAATGCGGCATCAACAGACTGTTGAAGCGCATCTAAACGTGCAGAGACATCAGGATCAGTACTCGTCTCTTTTTCATTAAATAACTCATTTGCAATATTAAGAGCTGCCATCACAGCGATTCTTTCTGCGCCAAGGGCTTTGCCGCCCTCACGAATTTTTTTCATATCTTCGCTAACACGTCGTGCGGAGCTCATTAATGCTTCATGCTCACCTTCTGGACATGATATTTTATATTCTTTGTCTGCAATTCTAACCGTAACGGGAACTGTATTATTGCTCATGTAAAACTCCTTTTATGAGGCTATGCCTTATGCATCCGTAGATTTTAATCGATGCACCATCGCTTCTACTTGCCCACGCACCTTATCGTTTTTAGATTGTAGCTCCGAGCGCTCAAGCATTAATTGTTTATTACTTCCTTTGTAAGTGCTGTTTTCTTCAGAGAGATTTTGGCACAAAGTAATTAACTTTGTAACCGTTGTTTCAAGCTTTTCAACTTGCTCTTGTACAGAGGGTGTATCAACGGACTGACTATTCATTATATATAGTACCTTGTCAGAATTAAGAAATGGGGGTCTGTGAGTATACGAAATAATTGAAACAATCACAAAGCATCAATTTAATCATCCTGTGTAATAAGTATATTTATGCTTTCTTTGAATATAAAGCCATGAAAATAGGTATATATACTTAAAGTTATTGCTTAACCTACCCTCTCAATAAGCTTACTCTAATGCACTGATTTAATAGAACTAAAATAAACCTGACAAAACTTGATATATAGTCTTTACTCTGTGTAAGATGCACCCTTGTGCTTGCTTAAGTTGTCGTAAACTGTATTGTTTTGATACTGTTCATTTGATACTTAAAGCAAGTAACAATTAACCCCCTACGAAATTTTAAAGAGGTATACCATGAGAAAAAGTTTATTTTTAGGTCTTGCGACTGCAGCTATTTTTAGCTCAACAGCACAAGCTGGAACATTAGAAGATGTTAAAAAAGCAGGCGTTGTAAAATGTGGCGTTAGTACCAGTTTGGCAGGTTTCTCTGCAGCTGATGATAAAGGTAACTGGAAAGGTCTTGACGTAGATTTATGTCGTG